>JBHLRT010000079.1:0-7067 GCA_048882305.1 Candidatus Thorarchaeota archaeon | reverse complement strand
ACCCTCTCGAAGTCAACATCACCATGAGGGGTGGCTACATCAATAATGACTGATCCTTCTTTAACCATGTCTTCAGTTATGAAGAAAGGATCTTCATCGCTCGTACGTCTTCCTATGGCAGTAACTAGTACATCAGCCTGCTTCGTAAAAGTATGCAAGTCTTTTGTTCTTGAGTGGCATACAGTGACTGTTGCGTTTCGGTTGAGTAGCAGCATAATGAGGGGTTTCCCAACTATGTTTGATCTATTGATAATTACAGCCTGTTTTCCAGAGAGGTCACCCCACCCTATTCGATCAAGTATTGTAACTATCCCATGGGGGGTGGCTGCACTAAGATCCTCTTCACCATAGAATAGGCGATATACGTTCGTGGGTGAGAACCCATCTACATCCTTTAGTGGATCAATTGCTCTGATAATGGTCTTCTCATCGATTTGTTGGGGAAGAGGTAGCTGGACAAGAATTCCATGCACTGTTTTATCATCATTGAGTTGTCGGATTAATTTCAACAGCTCTTCTTGACTGGTGTTTTCCGGCAAATCATGATGGTCAGAAAGGATTCCAGCCTTGTTTGACGCCTTGTGTTTCATGCGGACATACATCTGCGACCCGGGATCTTCTCCAACTATAACTGTAGCCAGCTTGGGGGAGATTCCATATTTTTCAACCAGCTGTTCAACGTCTGCTTTTACCTCGCTTCTGAGGCGATTGGATAGCCGCCGTCCCTTAATCTCATGGTCTTCGCAAATTGGCTTTTGATCTTCATCTGACATGAATTCACCCCTTAGAACACACCACTGATATTTCCATCAGAGTCAACATCCATTTTTTGAGCCGCTGGATCCTCAGGCAATCCAGGCATGAGATTGATATCACCCATGTAAATGACAATGAATCCCGCACCATTGCTAACATCGGCCCCGTTGACTTCAACATCGAAATTCGTTGGTCGGCATCGTAGACTTCTTGAATCAGACAAACTGAATTGTGTCTTGGCTACACATATTGGTAAATTGCCATACCCACGTTTCTCAAGTGAGCTAATTCTTCCTTTTGCACCAGTCGTATAGAGCACATCATCAGCACCATAGATGTTTTGTGCGACTTTCAAAATTTTGGTCATAATCGGGTCTTTAAGATTGTAAGTATACTTGATTCGTTTGACAGGTTGCGCATTAATCGTTTCAACGACAGTCTTTGCTAGAGCTTTGCCACCATCACTACCCTTGGCAAAGACCTCTGAAACCTCCATTTTCCAACCTTTCGATTCACAGAAAGATCTTAGGATGTCGATTTCTTCATCAGTATCATCTGGAAACCTGTTGAGTGCCACAACAGCAGGAGCTCCAAAGTTATTGATATTCTCAACATGCTTCTCAAGGTTGGGAAAGCCTGCTTGGAGGTCATCACATCCATGATATTTCAAAGCTCGAAGAGTAGTAATCACAACACATGCATCTACTTTGAAATCACCCGCGCGGGTTACTATATTGAAGAACTTCTCAGCACCTAAGTCAGCACCAAATCCTGCTTCTATTACAACATAATCGAATAATCGTAATGCGATATCAGTGCCAATTATCGAGCTTGTACCATGTGCAATATTGGCAAAAGGACCAGTATGAATTATCGCCGGAGTGCCTTCCTGAGTTTGCACCAGATTAGGTTTGAGTGCATCACGTAGGATAACAGTCATGGCTCCGTTTGCCTTCAAATCCCTTGCAAACATATCCTTCAACTGCTCAGACCGACCAATGAGAATGTTTCCAAGTCGTTCCTTTAGGTCGTCATAACTCTCTGATAGTCCAAGGATAGCCATCACTTCAGAGGCAGAAGTAATAACAAAACTATCCTCACGTGGAAATCCATCGAATCGACCACCCAAACCAACAATGACTTTTCTTAGAGCACGGTCATTCATGTCAAGGTTACGAGGCCAATAGGTTCGGCGAACATCCAATTCTGGTTGACAATCGTGCTGGATGTAATTATCAATCATTGCAGAGAGCAGATTACCAGCAGCCGAAACTGCAGGAAAGTCACCTGTAAACATCAGATTGATCTGCTCGAAGGGCTCAACTGTCGATTTCCCGCCACCTGCAGCTCCTCCTTTTATACCAAAAACTGGACCTAAAGATGGTTGTCTAAGTGTAACAACTGCATTATGGCCTAAAGCATTCAATGCCATTGAGAGACCTATGGAATTTGTAGTCTTACCTTCACCAGCTGGAGTAGGATTCGTGGCTGTGACAAGAATCAGTTTGCCTTTTCTGTCGCCTAAATCTTTCCGGATTTCAAGACCAATCTTTGCCATGAATTTTCCATAGTGTTCCAGATACTTTTCATCAATACCAGCTTTTTTTGCTACCTCAGATATTGGAATCAAATCTCACTACCCCAAATTGTTGTCAGCAAATCTACGCAGGGTATACATACTGATAAACCAAGCTCTATGGGAAAGGAAAACTGTTGCGTAAAATAACAGACTTAATTGAAACTGATTTGACCTTTCACTCATGAAACGAGGACGCGTAGTGCTTCAGTCAATTGTGATGGTTCTTGTTGTTTCTACACTTGTTCTTTTAGTCCCTGTAGTTGCTCAAACAAGCCATTCAGTTGAAGTTTGGCCAACTTTGGGATGGACAACAAAGTCTCCAGAATCACAGGGTATGGACGCTACTGCCCTTGAAGCAGTCTATGACGATGTTGAAGCATCCGGAGCGGATGTTCGCAGCCTTCTTGTTGTAAGACATGGATATATTGTGGCAGAGGAATACTTTACACCACAGCTATATGATGTAAACAACACGCACATCCTCTTCTCAGTGACCAAGAGTGTTGTTTCATGCTTGATTGGAATCGCCATTGATTTAGGCTTTATTGACAACACGAGCCAGTTGTTACTTGACTTCTTCCCAGAAAGAACAGTTGCGAACATGAGCACATGGAAAGAAGAAATCACTCTAGAAGATGTACTCATGATGCGGTCAGGATTTCAGTGGGATGAGGACAATTATGATGAATACAACGATTTCTTTGCCATGAGGGATTCTGCTGACTGGGTGCAATATGTCCTCGACAGACCAATGGCGTATGAACCGGGGTCTACATTCTATTACAATAGTGGTAACTCTCATCTTCTGGCTGCTATCATCAATGTGACAACGGGTATGACTCCTCTTTCCTTTGCTGACCAATATCTCTTTGAGCCACTAGGAATCTCTCAGAGAGCTTGGACCATTGACCCACAAGGTATCAATTTTGGCGGTTCAAACCTTGCCCTTAGACCTCGTGACATGGCGAAGTTTGGTCTTTTGTATCTCAACAATGGAACATGGGATGACAGTCAGATTTTATCCTCAGAGTGGGTAGAACGGTCAAGCAGCGGTCCTTCAACACCATACACTCATGTCAGTTATGGCTATCAATGGTGGATTGATGATCAGCACAACTGGTATTCAGCTAGAGGTTATAATGGGCAGTTCATCTACGTGATTGGAGAGCAAGATATCGTAGTGGTATTCTCCTCTGATGTTGAGGACTATTTTCCATATGATGGAACGGTCTACGACATAGTAGATGCAGTCACGAATATTTATCCAGAGGAAGAACCATTTTTGATGACGCCTCTAGAGGTTCTGATTCTGGTTGGAGTCGTGGTAATAGCTGCAGTTGCGGTGGTTGTGCGACTGAAAAGGTGACATGAAGCATTTCTCCAAAAGAACATAAGACGGGCACGCATTAGAAAGAGTGGTTGATTGTAATGGAAAAGCTTCCACTTGATGCTCTACCAGATGCATTACCTGACGCAATTGATGAAGACAAGTATGTCATCTGTACTTACTATGTTGGACTCCCGCCATTCATGGATGCAAGGGAGTTGGCACATGCTGCAGCTGTTGAACAGAGTACTGGTACCTGGACCTTAGTTCCTGGAGAAACCCCAGCAGTTCGACGAAGACATGTTGCAAAGGTCATAGGAGTCTATGAAGTACCACAACACGAATACAGTGTTCCTAAGGACCTTGAAAGAAGGCAATACGTTATGCAGGTCGCATTTCCGTGGGAAAACTTTGGCCAACAAATCCCAATGCTTCTTACAACTGTCATTGGAAACATCTCACTCTATGGAAGAATCAAGTGTCTTGACATGAAATTCCTAAAGAGCTGGCTCAAGGGTTTCAAAGGTCCAAAGTTTGGTATCAAGGGCCTCCGAAAGTTGTTGAAGATAAAGAAGAGGCCTATTGTGAACAATATGGTAAAGCCCTGTGTCTACCCATCATGTCAGATGGGAGCAGATCTCGCGTATGAGGCTGCTGCTGGAGGCGCGGACATTATCAAAGACGATGAACTACTTTCAAATCCGGACTTTAACACCATAGAAGACAGAATTCCAAAATTCATGGAAGCACTCGACCGGGCAGATTCTGAGAAAGGAGAGAAGACAATATACACTGTCAATATCACTGATCGACTTCCACGGATGTTTGAGAACGCAGAGAAAGCAATCGAACTAGGCGCAAACGGTCTGATGATCAATTTCTTGGCTGTAGGATACTCCGCATTCCGTCATGTGAGTGAAAACCTCGCACCAAAGGTACCACTTCTGGCACACATGGATGTAACAGGAGCGATGACCTACTCCCCAATTGTAGGTATTTCCTCCAATATTGTTACTGGCAAATTACCTAGAATCTGTGGATCAGATATCACAGTATTTCCAGCGCCATACGGAAAAGCACCAGTCCTCAAAGAACGGTTCCTCAATGTAGCTCATGACATGGTGATGCCACTTCACAATATAGAGCAGACTGCACCTATGCCAAGTGGTGGAATCAGTCCAGGTCACGTAGAGGAAGTCATAGACGACCTTGGACCAGATATCGTGATTGGAACCGGTGCTGGTATTCATGCGCATCCGATGGGACCACGAGCAGGTGCCATTGCATTCAGACAGGCAATCGAAGCAAAGATGCAAGGAATTCCAGTGAGTAGATACGCAAAGGAAGAAGGTCACGAAGAACTGAAAGCTGCAATGGATTCTTGGGGAACCGGAAAGACCGGAGCTGATCTCTAGCTGGTTGTGCATGTTCAATGGTCAATTTATCAGAACCAATTGAGTTTGCAGGTGTAACAGCCAAGAACCGATTCGTGATGCCGCCCATGGTACGGAGTCTTGCATCAGATAGAGGATATGTGACAGATGCAGTTATCCAACACTATGAGGAGCGCAGCAAGGGTCAAGTTGGGACTATTATTGTGGAAGCGGCTGCCATAGCTTGGCCACACCGTATTGGATCAAGAAACATCGGAATTCATGAGGACAAGATGATTCCAGGCTTAGGTAAACTTGCAAGGAGTATAAAGACTCATGGAGCGAGAGCGTTTATCCAAATCAATCATTCCGGAGCAAAGACACACTTCAAAACGAGATATGTTGGCCCATCAAACATCCCTGTAGTGAAGCATAAAGTACCAGAGCCATTATCCACCGAGGAGATTCAAGAAATAATACAGATGTTTGTGGAAGCAGCAAGAAGAGCTATGGAAGCAGGATTTGATGGCGTGGAGATACATGGCGCACACTACTATCTCCTGAGTGAGTTCTTATCAGGCCATACCAATCGCAGGAGTGATGGTTATGGAGGAACAACAAAAAAGAAAGCTAAGTTCTCTGTTGAAGTGATCAAAGCTATTCGAAAAGAGCTTGGAGGATATCCACTCATCTTCAGAATGAATGGATTCGAGAATGTTGCTGATGGGATTACAATGGACGAAGGGATTGAGATTGCGAAAATTATAGAACATGCGGGGATTGATGTCCTCCATATTTCATGCGTGGTCGACTCGACCTTCAATCCCGCTCTTCCTCCAATCTTTGAAAAGAAAACGCAACCTGAGTTCCTGAAAGATTATCCATATGACTCCTGTATCCCAATTGCTGGAAAAATCAGACCAAATGTGAATGTGCCGGTGATTGGTGTTGGAGAGGTACGAGATGCAAAGATGGTTAAGAAGGTAATGAAAGACGATTTTTGTGACATGCTAGGAATTGGTAGGGGATTACTAGCGGATCCATGCTTCGTCCAAAAAATATTGGAGAAGAGAGGCAAAGAAATCATTCCATGGAAAGACTGATAGAACTTTGTTCTAAGGGATTGCCATGAAATGGGCAGACTTCGTAACTAGTGAAACATATAACTGGCTTCTTGGTCCAGAGAATCCCAGTATTAGATTCTGGGCTTTACAACAATTGGAAGACAAACCAGAGAACCATGTTGATGTGAGGGATGCGCAGGATGCTATTATGTCCACGCCATGCGTGAAAGCAATTCTCAAAGCTCAGAGAGGAGAGGGGCATTGGGTCAACTACGATGATATGTACAACCCAAAATATACAGCAACCACACATACTCTATTGATTCTGGCAGAATTAGGTGCTAAAACCACTCCGAAGATTGAGAGCGCGATTGAACATCTCTTCAAATTTCAACGAAACTCAGGACACTTTCTGGCAGACTTACCAAAGACGGAGAAGGGCAGAGATAGTGTCGTCAAGGATGGATGTTGTTTAGATGGGAATATCCTGTATTACCTCATTCACTTTGGATACCTGAATGATGAGAGAACGAAGAAATTGATAGATTTCCAAATAGAGTATCATTCAAACGATGTGGGAGGATGGAATTGTAGAGCATTTCCCATTAACAAAGACGGAGTTTTTCCCGTAAATTGTTTCATGGGTGGTGTAAAGGTCCTACGTGCATTGGCACGAATCCCAAAGAAGCAACAATCTGCGGACCTTCGAAGAATCATAGATCAAGAGGTTGAAATAATCTTAGAGAATGGAATCTACAAATATCTACGAAATCCAGATGGGAGTCGAAAAGGCAAAGCTGGATGGAAAAGGTTTGGTTTTCCACTCTTTTACCAATCGGATGTTCTCGAAGTTCTTGATACTCTAACTTCACTTGGAGTTAAAGACAAGAGGATGCAAGAAACAATAGACATGGTTATTGAAAATCAACAGAATGGTCGATGGATGCTCAAAAACACATTCAATGGCA
>JBHLRT010000078.1:0-7155 GCA_048882305.1 Candidatus Thorarchaeota archaeon | reverse complement strand
TCTTAATTGCTTCTTCAGGAACCTCCATATCCTCTTTCCCTCTTGTGGATATGATTATCGTGATTCCAAGAAGTAGCATGTTAAATCCTGCAGCGATGAGTACAGAGAGAACAGCTATATCCAACAGGTCTTGATTTCCAGTTAGGTATCCATTAAATGCGGCTATTCCACTAATTACTGCTTCAGGCATATTGCTTGCCAAACTTGACATCATTCCAGCTACATAGGCGGTATAACCTAGGTGTCCTGCAGCGCTCTCCATACCTTCGACTGCCCATTCAGATGGTCTAAAGGCAAGCCATGCACCTCCTATCAGTCCAAGCAGGAGTACTAGTGTAGGTTCAATACCTGTAAACCTCAGAAAGAAATAGACCAACAAAAGTCCGATGAAAAATGCGAGTTCTTTCCTTCCAGCAACTAATGATTCTCTTACTCCATGATATTGGTCATGGTTATCCATAGAATGTTCGATTTGCAGTTCCCCCATGGGTAATCTGATTATTCCTAGTTCATCTTAGTCCGACTATTAATAATGGTGGTTTTCTACGCACCAATCATTTCAGGTTAGTATATCTAGCACCGCTCCCTGTGTTTAGTAACACCACATCTTCGTCATAATCTATTTTTCCAGATTCTATTAGATTACGCAATCCACAGATTCCGACTGCCGTTTCCGGGCATATGTCAAGCCCTTCAAGTTTTGCTGTAGTTCTTCTAGTCGATTCTATTTCTGTTTCTGCTACTGCGACTGCACTTCCACCTGAATTTCTAATTGCTTGCAGAATAAGTCTTCCAGCAAAAGGATTTGGAACTCTAAGTCCTAATGCTTCAGTTTCGCCATTAATCCATGGTTCAATATTCTCAGTTCCTTTCTCTATTGCACGAACAATTGGTGCACAACCTCCACTTTGTGCGGCGTACATCTTTGGTCTTTCAGAACCTATGAGGCCAATTGTTTCAAGCTCATCGAACGACTTCCAGATACCAATTATCGCGGTACCTCCCCCTGTTGGACAAATAATCGCGTCCGGTACTGACCAGCCAATCTGTTCACAAATTTCGAAACCAAGTGTTTTCTTTCCCTCTACACGATAAGGTTCTCTTGTCGTTGACAAATCAATCCACTCCCCATTTTGCTCTCTCATTGCTTCTCCAGCCTCTGATATTGTGCCTTCAACACGCGTGGTAACTGCACCAAATAGTTCGCATTGCTGAAAGAAGGTTTCTGGAGTATCTTCTGGCATGAAAATGTGTGCTTTCAGTCCGGCAGCAGCTGCATAAGCGCTAGTGGATACAGCAGCGTTTCCAGCTGAGGGTAGCGCGAATGCCTTTGCGCCTAACTCGAAGTGTCTTGAAATTGCTGCACAGAGACCTCGATCTTTGAAACTTGTTGTTGGATTTTGAGCTTCGTCCTTTATCCGAAGCATTCTGAGACCTAAGTGTTTCCCCAATCGCCTTGATAGAAGCAATGGAGTCCATCCTTCGCCAAGACTGACGACACAGGTTGGTGATTTTACAGGGAGCAGCTGTGAGTATCTCCACATTGAATTCATATCTGAAGGAAATTCATTTCTAGCTAAATCCTCTCTCACTCCAACTAATTCATATCTTACAAAGAGCGGAGACCCGCATACACAGATGGTTGATTCGCTATCTGGTGAATACTTCTTCCTGCATTGTGGACATTCAAGATGTGAGATGTGTGATATCAAAATCCTCACGATATTACATGAACACTTAGCCTTATTTGTACCTGTCACTTTGATTTCGCGGAATTATTCGAACCTGGGATGCTTATGGGCGAGCTAAAAAGGACAACTTTGCCTTTCACTTCATTAGTTGGCATTGAGAAACTTAAGCTAGCCTTGATTCTAAATGGCATCAATCCACAGATTGGTGGAGTTCTTATTTCCGGACCAAAAGGTACTGGGAAAACCACAGTTGTTAGAGCTCTGGCTGATTTACTACCTGAGGTTGATGCTGTTATAGGTTGCAGATTCGGTTGCAATCCAGAAAATCATGATTTACTGTGTGAAGATTGTAGAAGTAAAATAGAAACCGGAAAGAGCCTCAAGTCAGAAAAACGAAAGATGCGTGTTGTAAATCTCCCACTCTCAACAACTGAAGACAGACTGATAGGTGCACTTGATTTAGAACGTGTTTTGAAAGATGGGATCCAAGCTCTAAGGCCTGGGATTCTTGCAGAGGCAAATCAAAATGTCCTCTATGTTGACGAGGTAAATCTGCTTCCCGACCATCTAGTTGATGACCTGTTGGATGCAGCGGCAACTAAGATAAATGTCATTGAACGAGAGGGAATTTCAGTCGCACACCCAGCTGACTTCGTGCTAATTGGAACAATGAATCCTGAAGAAGGTGAACTGCGACCACAGTTGCTGGATCGATTTCCACTTCACGTAGCAGTTGGGACACATCACTCAATTGAAGATAGAATGGAGTTAGTCCGAAGGAATCTTGCATTTGAGACGGATCCTGACAAATTCAGAAAGAGCTGGGAAAATCAACAGACCGAACTGAGAGAACGAATTGTTCAAGCTAAAGAACTTCTGAAAGACGTAATTCTCCCTGAGGCTAACCTCAGAGCTATTGCTATGGCTTGTGATGCATTGGAGGTTGATGGTGTACGGCCTGACATCATAATCAGTAAAGCAGCAATCACAAATGCATCTCTTGAAGGAAGAACCGAGGTCACTCTAGATGATATGAAACTCGCATCTCAGCTTGTTCTAAGTCATCGAACTCGACGTGGCGGACTTCTCGAACCACCATCTTCAGATGATATTGATCAAGCTATTTCTAGAGCTGCTGAAGTTGCACAGAGGACCGAACGTCGGAAGTCCCCAACCGAGGTCCCGGAAGACGAAGATGATGATAGAAAAGGACCTCGGGCAAGTGGAGGCCGTTTCGGTAGAGGTTCGAAATTCGCCACAGGCGGTCGTCAGGAAGGCAAAAAAAAACTACCGAAAAAGTAAGGAATCCTCGTGGTGATCCCATCAAAGGGACAATCTGTGCAATTATGATGGTTATTGGTTTCATCTGGTTCGCTTGGATTTTTGTCAGTCCAATCAATTGGCTCTTTGGAACTGTGATACTTCAATTTCCTACATTACCAGCATTAATTCTAGATACCATAGTTATTGCACCTGCTATCTATTTTCTTGTAAGAAAATGGCTTGAGGTTATGACCCGGAGAAATACCGGTCCAGCTGCAGGAATTGATACTATCGAACGAGGTGGTGGACGACCAGAACCTGGCGATGAATGGGGATTAGCGACAAGACCTTATACCCCGCAAACTCCTGAAATGGTGTCTGGTTCTAAGTCTGATATTAGAGAGGCACCGTTTGGATTAGATGATGGTTTCTTTGTCAAGTTGCCAGAAATTGATGCTGGGGAAGAATTGTTTGACCTAGAGAGGTTAAAGAAAAGAGCAATGACCCGTGCTAGGGTTTCGTCTGGTGGTTGGATTAAGAAGAGAGTGAGTTCACGAACAACGGGGTCTCTTAAGTCATCAGACACCATGAAGCATGGACGACCAGTTCGTTCGAGAATTCCGCAGGGAGAGCTCGGAAGTATTCATATCCCCGCAACAGTAATGGCTGCTGTTGCCAGAACTAAACATACATCAGGCGGTTCCATCAAGATTACAAAAGAGGATCTTCGTGAGAGTGTTCACACAGGTAGAACACCATTGACAATCATTCTTGTCATCGATGTAAGTTTGTCAATGAAGGGGAGCATGGAGCAAGTTCGTGCATTTCTAGAACGTATAGAGAGTGAAACTAGAGGATCAAAGGACAGAACTGGAATTGTCGCGTTCAAAGATAGTGGCGCAGTTGAAATTCAAGCTCCCACAACAAACTGGAACAAGATTTACAGGGCACTTGGAAGACTAAGAATCTCGGGACTCACACCACTAGCAGAGGCAATCAAGAAATCACTTGAAACAATTCGGAGGGAAAGAATGAGAAACAACGACATAGAACCTCTGTTGATTCTTGTTTCTGATTTCTCTCCAAACATCCCACTTGCACAATCTGCAGGACCAGGTCATTTGCAATATACTCCTGTTCAGGACCTAGTACGTACTGCGAGACTGGTTCGCAAAGCCAAAGTCCGGTTAGCGGCAGTAAATGTAGACCCAGAACAATCCAAATGGTCGCAGTTTTTGAAACGTCCTTACCATGAAGCTCTTGAGTTAGCTTCAATGTTGAGGATGAAGAAAGAAGGACTGCACGATCCTATTGAAACAATTCTCATGGTAGAAGAATTCAGAAAGACCTTTGGCGCATATTTAGTTGCACGAGTTGCAGGTGGACGAGCGTATCTTTCTCGAGAACTCTTGAACGAGCCATCTATTCTAGGCACATTGTTGAGTTCAAGTCTTTCTAGAAGTAGACTTCGAGAGGAGGATCTTCGTCAGGTGGACGCCTATCTTCCCCAATGATCTGCAAAAGCTATGCCTCTCTCGATTATGTTATTAGCATGGTTTCTTACTCAGACATGCGCACACGACTCACTAGATGTCTGGTGTCATAGTGAGCGAGGAGAGCCCCGGAAGGGTCACTATGAATCGTCTTTTCATGCATCAGGCACAGAGTTGGTGCGCACCTGCGTTTGAGGTGTACCTCAGAATGTTTCCTGGAAAAGTACCTCCTGAACTGCTTCAAAAGATTGTTTTCAAAAGATTGGGAGTTGAGGATCCTGATGTTCTACTCGGTCCAAAACTGGGTGAGGATGCATCTGTTATCAGAATTGGCGATAAGGTCATTATTACTGCGACTGACCCAATTACTGGATCTGTTTCTGATGTTGGGTGGCTCGCTGTACATGTTAATGCTAATGACATCGCAACCTTTGGAGTTTCTCCACGGTGGTTTCTCGCATCAATCATAATGCCTTCGAATTCTACACCTGAGCAGCTCCAAGAGATAATGAAGCAAATTGATGAGGCATGCAATATTCTGGGTATCGCTGTCACAGGTGGCCACTCAGAGATAACAGATGGTATTGATCGACCCATAGTTGCAGGTTTCATGATTGGTGTTACTGATGAAGGGAAGTATGTCACTTCATCCGGTGCAAAACCCGGTGATGCCATAATTGTCACAAAGACGATAGGTCTCGAGGGAACAGCTATTCTAGCAAATGAAGGTGAAGAACTCCTTGCAGAGAAATTACCAGCAGCAACCATTGTTCATGCAAAACAGTTACGCGCTCAGATTAGTGTAGTCACCGAAGGAATTGCGGCGTTTGACACTGGATTTGTCACAGCCATGCATGATCCAACTGAAGGGGGGCTCTCCAATGGTCTACATGAACTCTGTGATGCTAGTAAGGTGGGATTTGAAATCTATAGTGATGCGGTTCCTGTGGATGAGTCTACAAGCATGATTTGCGCAGAATTGGGAATCAGTCCAATGGATTTGATTAGTAGTGGCTGCATGATCATCTGTTGTAAGAGTGAACATGTAAACGAGATAGTGAATACCATTCAGTCTCATGGAGTAATGGCTACAGTCATCGGAGAGATTGTCGAACCTTCAAAGCGAAGAATCCTCATAACCGACTCTGATGGTATTTCTTTGAAACGTCCCAAAACTGATGCTCTTTGGGCGGCTTTGAAGAAACTTACTTCATGAACTCCTCGATTTTCTTTAGGTCACCATCGTCTATCCAATCCAAAACGACTGGTGAGAGAGAGATGTTCTTGTTCACAAAGACCTCGTAGGCATCTGTGTTGGGCGTTGGATCTCTCTCGATACCAAGATACCAATAATACGGACGACCATTAGGATCTGTTCTTCTCTCAACCTCGTTATGCATTCTGATTTTAGCTGGTCTTGTAATAACGAGCTGAGATTCATCAGTCAGTTTGGATGGAAAGTTCAGGTTCAACAAATCAATCCCCTCAGGTAATCCCTTTTCCAGGACCTTCATTACAAGATCACTCGTAATCTCACACATTTTCTCGCACTCCGCATCTGAGCCTGCTGAATCAAACCATTCACTTGGAGTTGCTTGACGTGATACAGCAATTGCTGGTAATCCTCTTATCGCGGCTTCGAACGTGGCTCCTACAGTTCCACTTGTCAACATACTCTGATATCCAACATTAGCTCCTGAATTGATTCCTGATATCACTAAGTCAATATCGTCGAAGAATGCTTGAGCAAGAATTACTGAATCGGCTGGTGCTCCATCATGAGAAACGAACTGATATCCATTCATTTCGTGCTTTTCCGTTATTCTAATAGGTCTCTTGAGAGTCAGTGATTTGCCTGTAGCACTTCGTTGTCCGTCTGGTACAACTACTACAAGTTCAACAGTTTTTATCAAAACCTCTGCAAGTTTTAGCATCCCATCGCTACGAGGACCATCATCGTTTGTCAGACAGACTTTATACAATCGGCATTACTCCAAGAGAATGATAGCATGTCCCCTATCTCACTACTTGATAAGAGTGACGTTTTGAGGAAGAAAAAAGGTTGTGGAAGCACTTAATTTTGTGCTCCCACTCCCGGCATCATATGACCTGATTACAGATCGTAAGATTTGAGAGTCTTACGCTTGTTATCGCCTGTTCGCTTGGCAGCTTTATCAAGAAGCATCTCAATCTTCTTGTCCAGTGCATCGTAGAAGTCTCCACTTACTTGGACATTCTTCTTCTTTGCATAGTCTTGTACTGCCTTCTTAACAATGAAAGTCATTTTTTTATTACTCCTCCAAAAGGGTGCTTTAAAACACCCTCTAGACCCTTATAAGACTTAGCTTAGAGATGCTTTCTATAGCGCGCTTTTGCCTGTTCTGAGCCATTTTTTTTCAAGTTCTTTTCTATTCCATTTTATGGAAATTCAATCTCGCAGCCGGAGAAATCCTACAAACACCTAAAAGACTCGTCATTTTCTTTGAATTGGATATGCCCATTGAGGTGAGTTTGATACATGAGATATGCCTATGGTATTATTATAGGTGCAATCCTTCCATTCGTGATCTTTCTAGGATCCGCGATGATCTTGTTTCTGTCACTAGCATGGGACGTATTTACCATGTGGTTTGTTGTTTCCCTAGCAATAGGAATCATACCTCCAATATTGGCATTCTTTGCAAAGAGAAACGCATTTCGAGAGTTTC
>JBHLRT010000077.1:0-7210 GCA_048882305.1 Candidatus Thorarchaeota archaeon | reverse complement strand
GTGCAACATCCGAATCGTCAATGTTACAATGGCATTCAAGATAACAAACTGCTATCTTGCCTCAGATTCGTCAGGCGTGCTGACAGATCCATATGATTGTGGTATCTATCTAATTAATGTCCGTAACGCAATTTTAAGTTACAATTATATTGCCAATAATGAGGATTATGGAATTTATTTGGAGTCATCTAATATTGTTGGTTATGAGAACGTACTATGGGGTAATTATCGAGGAATTATATTCAACAAGGTGGTTGGTGACGATATCTATTCAAATGAAATTCTAAATTCAACAGACACTTCAGTCTGGATTCTCAACTGCTCAGATTTCATATTTCGACAACATCTTGTGAGCGCGATGGAAGGACAAGGATTACTCATACAGGATTCTTCAGATTGCTTGATCTATTACAATGATTTTGACAATATTGGTGTTGAGATTAGCGACAGCACTAATTGTCAATTATACTCGAACGTTTTCTCCGATGGTTCCAGATTATTAATCGAGGAGAGTTCAAGAATTTCTGTAACTGGCAATAATATCATTACACCAACAGACTATGGAATAAACGTCAGTCTTTCGAATCACTGCACTGTATCACGGAACATCATCAAATCAACAGCAATAGCAGGGATTGCTGCCATAGACTCATTGTCCTGCAACTATACGGCTAACATCATTTCGGAATGTCGAACTGGTATACTACTACAAGGGGAAACTTCATCCCTAGTCACTAACAATTACGTCTGCAACCAAACAGAGTATGGAATCAGAATTGATGATAGCTCAGAAAACTGGGTATATGCAAACCTCATAGCAAGTGAAGGAGCTGGATTCTTCCTGGATAATGGTGGTGGGAATCACTGGGATGATGGATTATTCTTAGGAAATTTCTTGCCAGGAATAACGGAGGGCACTTTTCAGATTGATGGTTCAGCCGGTAGTGAAGACCAATTTGCTAGACCAATTGACCCAGTTCCAATTCTCGAACCTGTTATTTGTTCAGATCCAATAATGGTAAAACTCGGAAAATTTGAAGGAATTCTAGCCTGTGTGGTTTGGCTGAGAGCAGACACAGACAGTTACGGGTATTGGATTGTTGGCTGCTCAGTTCAAATAAATGGAGAAGGGGCTCAAGGAGTGGGATGTGTAGGCTCCAGTACAATTATGATTCATACAAATGGTTTTGAAGCAGGAATATACAATGTCAGCCTAGATCTGTCACTTCATGTTTTTCCATTGGATGTGGGAGTAATTCACATAGCTGATTTTTCGTTCTTTCTCCCCGGATTCTACTCTATCTATGATGGAGATGATGATGGAATGGTTGATGAGTGGGAGGTGGAGAACGGTCTGAATCCATTGATTGATGATAGTCATCAGGATCCTGACCATGATCATCTCGACAATGATCAAGAGGCTTATTGGTCAACTGATCCACACAATCCGGATTCCGATCAAGACCAAATGCCAGATGGATGGGAAACCTTCTATGGATTGCGTCCTCTTTTGGATGACTCACGAGAGGATGGGGACGCAGATGGTTTGAGCAACCTCGACGAGTATCTCCATCGAACGGATCCTACGAATAGTGATTCGGATTTTGACTCAATCCCAGACGGATGGGAAGTGACCTACGGACTGGATCCTATGTTCCCCGCCGATATATGGTTAGATTATGACTCTGATACTCTGACAAACCTAAGGGAGTTTCAACTAGGAACAGACCCAACGAATCCAGATTCTGATTCAGATTCATTTCGTGACGATTGGGAAGTGAGAAATGGTTTTGATCCGCTTTCACCTAATGATGCCATGTACGAAAATATAGTCTATTTCTCCCCATTCATTGCGAGTTTCTTCTTGACTATGTTTGCATTGACTGCAGTGACAGTTATCTTGAATCGAAAATTGAAGGTGGACCAACATGAAACCGCGCAACGCGATGAAGAAGATGAAATCAAACGATACCTTGAGTTCCTGTTGTCTTCATAAACAGTTAGCTGAATATTTTTAGAGTTGTTCTACCAAAAGGATCTCTTCCATTAATCAAAAACAGGGGAATTTGTGATTAACTGTCGAGAAACGTCACTCATCTTTTCTGTAAGCAATTAATTGATGTTTTGAGAAAGCAATATATGAAAGGATCATGTTTCTGTTGGGATAGCTGGTTAAGGTTGTGGAGAATGTTCAGTCATGGAGCAGGATTGTATTATCAGTAGTGATGCTATCCGTATTAATAATTCGCGCTCCACTGATTTTTTCTGAATCTGATGAATTGAGAGATACTGATTTTTTCATGTCTCGAAACTATTCCCTTGCATATTCTGAGCATAGCCCTATCAATATAACATCAAATGCTGAGTTTCTTGATCAGAAGAATGCTAATGGATGGGCTGGAAATGGAACAAGGTTGAGCCCATTCATAATTGATGGGTACAACATCACCTATAGTGGATATTCTATTGCAATTACCAATGTTTCGTATCACTTCACAATCCAAAATTGCTACTTCAAGAATTCTAGCATCATTCAAACAGATCCATATGATATTGGTATCTATCTCTTCGATGTTAGTCAATGCACCATATTCAACAACACTTGCGTCGATAAAAAAGATGCCGCTGTTTTCGTTGAATCATCTCACTGTAATGTAACAGAGAATACTTTCCTTGGCAATGGGCAAGGAGCTGTTTTTCGGAACTCATCATGTGATGTCAGGTATAATGAACTCGAATCAATTCTGACATGGAGATGCTTTGAATCAAGTTTTTCATTTAATTCATTGTCAGCAGATATTCTCTCTCAGTACTCTGAAAACTGTTCATTCATGTGGAATGACTATGAAGGGTATCTTAGGTTCGAAAATTGTAAAGATTGTGCTATTCAGAATAATTCTTGCATAGGGTGGTCTTTGACAGGAATGTATGTTAATAGTTCATCAAACCTAACGATTTCAGCTAACGATTTCTCAGTCTTTGGGGGTTCTTCTGTCTTTCAGGTCTACAACTCAACAGGATGTCAAATTAAATCAAATGAAATCTTTGCCTATTGGTATCCTGCAGATTTGGTTCTGGAGAATCTTAGCGACTGCTCTTTTGAAGGAAACGTCCTTGCTCATTCTTGGGCACATGCAGAATCAAGTCAAAACCTCACATTGCTATCAAACCAGTTTACTGGAGGTGGGTGTAGCATTAAGGGGTCTCAAGGATGTATCATTTTACAAAACATGTTCGACTCTTCTGACTTGACCATCCAAGAATCCTGTGATATTCTTGTGGAATCCAATAGGTACAGTCTAGTAGGAATCTATGTTTTTTCATCAGAGGAAATAGCAATCACGCATAACTTCATCCGAGATGTGAACGATCATAGCATCTTCATAATGGACTCTGATAAGTGTCACATTGATGGAAATGTAGTTACCTCATGCCTATATTGTATTGACATTGACAATGTAAACGCATCTACTGTAACATACAATTGGTTTGATGACTATGATAATTATGGAATTAGAATAACAAATGGATCCAGTAATCAATTGTATGGAAATAGATTTACAGGAGGATCGGGTGAACCCGCGGTTGACTGGGGCCAAGACAATCAATGGGATGATGGAGATTACATCGGGAACTTCTGGAACGGTATTGAGGAAGAACCTTTTCGAATACCAGGGACATCAGTTAGTTTAGACCACTTTGCGCGACCAACAGATGGTTCAAACTTCTATTTCCATATCCGTAGCGAACCACTCCTTAGAGTTTTAGGTGATAATGCAGGTGATCTTACTTGGATAGTATGGAGCTACACTCCTTTCACCTACTTCGTGACCAGAAACGAATTCCCAATGCAAGGAGGATTTCTCAATGGCTCTGGAGCGATTCGAGAGAATTTCAGTCAGCTCCCTGATGGTTTTCATACCTACAAATTGGTGATATACCCAAGTGGTATATTGATTGACCCTCCATTACAATCAGAAAGTTTCTTGGTGGTTCCAGAGCTAGTGTTTCTTAAGGACTTAGATCATGATCAAATGCCAGACTATTGGGAAGCATCAAACGGACTTGATACATCAGTCAATGATTCCCGGTGGGATGCAGACTCGGACCATTTGGTCAACCTTGATGAGTATTTTCTGGGAACTGATCCTCAAAATCCCGATTCAGACGCGGACTACATTTTTGATGGTTGGGAAGTCGAGTATGGCTTAGACCCATTAAACGCATCTGATGCAGAATTAGACTTTGATCAAGATGAACTTACCAATAGAGAAGAATTCGAACTTGGCACAGACCCAACAAACGCGGATAGCGATTCAGACACATTTCTTGATGCGTGGGAGGTCCGTCATGGTTTTGACCCGACGAATCCGCACGTTTCTCTAGCTGAAGTTCTGACTTATCATAGTTCATTAGTATCAGGCATTTCAATTACTCTGATTACGATTGTGAGTGTACTCTACTACAGATATAGACGGAACCTCACTCAAATTGAGAGCCATGTGAACCATCAAAGAGAGGATGAACAAGCTGCACTCGAAGAATTACTCGACTAGTCTCTGAAATCTTGATTTTTGTATTGTTCAGGATCCTTATCGAAAGTGTCTTTGCAATGAGGACTGCAGAAGTAGTACTTCTTGCCATCATACTCGCTCACCAGAGTTGCAGTAGCTGTTTCGACATCCATCTTGCAGATTGGATCAATAGCAATCTCTGGAACTTCTGGTTCACTGATGGTCTTCTCCTCATACTGTTCAGGATTTGCCTCAAAGGTGTCCTTGCAATATTGATTGCAGAAGTAGTATCTCTTGCCATTGTAGTCAGTGAATAAGTTAGCAGTTTCTTTCTCTACTTTCATCTTGCAAATTGGGTCAACAGCTACATCGCCTTCATCGTAAGCTGCTGGTGGCTTTCCACTATCAACGACTTTGGCCTTTTCAGGCTTAAAGCGATTCAGAGTCAGCGCATTTGTCACAACGCTCACGCTGGATAAGGCCATTGCCAGACCTGCAAATTCAGGTCTAAGAACAAGACCAAAACTGGGATACAGCAGACCTGCTGCGATTGGTAATAGTATGATGTTGTAAATCAAAGCCCAGAAGAATCCTTGCTTGATCTTTGTCATTGTGCTCTTTCCTAACTGAATGCCTGTCACCACATCTAACAGGTCGTCTTTTACAAGGACTATATCACCAGACTCGACAGAAACATCTGTTCCAGAACCCAACGCTATACCGACATCAGCCTGAGCTAGAGCAATCGCATCATTAACACCATCACCTGTCATTGCGACAATGCGCCCCTCTTTCTGAAGCTTCTTGACCTGTTCGGCTTTGTCATCTGGGAGTACCTCTGCGAGAACATTGTCAATACCGACAGTTGCTGCAATTGATTTCGCGGTCTCCTCTCTATCACCGGTGATCATCCAGACATCAAGTCCAAGGTGCTTCAGTGTACTCACAGCTTGTACAGACGATTCCTTCAACTTATCTGAAATAGCCAAGACAGCTAGTGGTTCTTGATCCCTAGCTGCAAAGATAGTAGTCTTCCCCTGTTTTTGGAGTGACAAGATTTCGTCAGTCATCATTGAGAAATCAGCACCCTTCTCGAGCATGAATTGATCGCTGCCAACGTGAATGTTCTTTCCTTTGACAAATGCACTGACGCCTTTTCCAGTTGTGTAGACAAAATTCTCGGAGTTCGGAATATCAACGGCTCGTTCTCTTGCTTCATAGACAATAGATTCAGCCAGAGGATGCTCACTATTCCTCTCTACGGCTGCGACCAGACTAAGAACCTCATCCTCCGATTCATTTGACATGACAGAGATGTCAGTGACTGTCGGGCGACCTATAGTTAGTGTTCCGGTCTTGTCGAATACCACTGTATCGATTACCGGAATCGTTTCAAGCCCATCACCGGTCTTGATGAGTATTCCATATTGGGCACCTTTGCCAATGCCCACCATGATTGCTGTTGGAGTGGCCAAACCCAGAGCACAAGGACACGCTGCGACAAGAACAGCAATGGAGAAGCTGAGCGCATCTTCCCATGGTATCACTACAATTATAGTCCAAAACAGAAACGTTGCTAGTGCGAGGACAAGAATAACTGGAGTGAATACTCCGGCAATTGCATCAGCCTTTCGCTGAATGGCTGGCTTATTCGTCTGCGCTTCTTCGACCATCCTAACAATTTGCGAAAGGGCTGTGTCCTGTCCCACTTTTTCTGCACGAACTCGCAACATTCCATTCTTGTTCACAGTACCGCCGACGACTGAATCACCAACCTCTTTGTTCACCGGTAATGGTTCACCTGTGATCATCGACTCATCAACAGACGACTTGCCCTCGAGAACTTGACCATCAACAGGGACGCGGTCTCCTGGTCGTACTAGAACAATATCATCAACCTCCACATCTTCGATGGGAAGTGTGATCTCTTTTCCGTCCCTGACAACAATAGCCACTTTCGCTTGGAGGTCCATGAGACTCCTTATTGCTCTAGAGGTCCTACCCTTCGCAATGGCTTCCAGAGCGCGCCCCATAAGGATGAATGTGATCAATAGAACAGCTGTATCATAGAATGAGGGATAGCCAGTCAAAATGAATGTAGTTGCAACTGAATAGAAGTAGGCAGCGCTTGTACCCAACATCACCAGGGTGTCCATATTGGTCTTCAGATGTCTTGCAGACCTAAGTGCAGATCTGTAGAAAGGAAGTCCACCGATGAATTGCACAGGAGTCGACAATGCAAACATGATGAGCATTCGGGTAGATTCCAGGGTGATGATTGCATTCAAGAAACCAAAGTGAATGAGTACCACTGGAATCGTGAGTATCACTGATAGAGTGAGAAGTCTTAGATAATACTGCCGCTCTTTTTCTCTTGCAAGGGTTTCTCTATCACTCTCTATGCCTTCAGCCTCAGCTGGTTCAAAACCCAGCTGACGAATCGCTTTCTTGACAATCTTGTAGGTCAGGAGATCCTGGTCATATTCAATGAACAGCTTATTTCTATCTGGGAATGTATTGACTGATATTACACCTTGTTGCTCCGATAATGCTTGAGAAATCCTGCTCCAGTCATCATCAGTCTCTGCACCAGAGATGCACATGGACATTGATGATCTCTTTGCTCGATAACCACTTGAGTCGACAGCACGCTCGAGCCTAGATCTATCAACTCGTGAGGAATCATACTCAACAAC
>JBHLRT010000076.1:0-7260 GCA_048882305.1 Candidatus Thorarchaeota archaeon | reverse complement strand
GCTTCAGCTATCTCATCTGAGCTTGGTGACCATGGATGGACAGCTGGAACAGGGAATATTCCGGCAGCATATCTAACTGGATTATTGGCCGGTCTTAGAGCCAAGAGTCGTGGTGTCAAAGAAGCTGTACTAGACGTAGGTCTTAATCCTCCGGTCAAAGGATCAAGAGTCTATGCAGCATTGAAAGGTGTAGTGGATGCAGGACTTGATGTTCCTCATGATCCAGAGGTATTTCCAGATGATTCAAGACTCACAGGAGAACATATTGTAGCATCGTACAATCACTTCGGTGACAAATCTAAAATGTTCTCCAAATTGGGAGCAAAGAAGACGACAATAACTGGTATTCCTAAGAAATTTGAAACTGTCAAGAAAGCAATAGAAGGTCTTCCAGCCGCTCAATTGAAGAAGTCAAAGAAAACTAAACCGGCTGCTAAGAAAGCAGCTGCTAAGAAGGAAAAGAAACCAAAGAAAGAGAAACCTGCTGTCAGACCTCCACGAGCTGTTCCTCATAAACCAAAGCCAAAGAAGCTCATTGCTAGAGGTAAGAAAGGTAAGAGGAGCAAGAAATAGGAGATGATATGTGATGAGTAAACAACAAAGACGAAGAAGACAACCTCGCCAAGAAATCAACCCACTTGATGATTGGGTTCCCAAGACAAAGCTTGGTAGGCTAGTTAAGGAAGGACACATCAACTCAATCGAGGAGATCATGTTAAACAATTACAGAATCAGAGAACCTGAGATTGTTGATGCTTTGTTTCCGGATCTCCGACAAGAAGTTGTAGATGTAAGTCTTGTACAGAGACAGTCAGATAGCGGGCAGCAGAAAAGCTTCAGAATTACTGTTGTAGTTGGTAATGGTGAAGGTGTTCTTGGCATAGGTGTCGGAAAGGCTCCTGAGTTTGTACCGGCTGTTCGTGCGGCTGAGTCAAGGGCCAAACTGAACATTACAATGTTCCGAAGAGGTTGTGGATCTTGGGAGTGCAGATGTCAAGATCCTCATAGTATTCCGTTCCAAGTTGATGGAGCTTCTGGATCAGTATCTGTGACACTTAGACCTGCTCCGAAAGGAACAGGACTTGTTACTGCAGATGTTGGTAAGATTGTCTTGAGAATTGCAGGACTGCATGATGTATGGTCTATCACCAAAGGACGGTCAAGGACATCATCAAACTTTGCCAAAGCATTTGTTGATGCGTTATCGCAAACATATCGAATGCTTCCACCACAGGAATGGGGCGTATCAGGAGCGGCTAAGATATGAGTAGCGAAGAAAAAATTGTACTTGCTATCAGAGTAAGGGGTCAAGTTAGAGTCAGACCCCAGATTGCTGACACACTTGATAAGCTTCTACTTGGAAGACTCCACCAAGCAAGGTTGCTCAAGGTTACTCCAAGCTTATCTGGTATGATTATCAAAGCAAAGGACTACATCACCTGGGGAGAGCCCTCAGAAGAGATTATTGAAAAGCTTCTTGTCAAGAGAGGCCGTCTACCTGGAAATGGAAGACTGACTGACAGTTATGTAAAGAAGAACTCAAAATACACTACTATCAAGGCTCTGGCAAAGGCAATCGCGTCAGGAAAAGCAACTGTCAATGATGTAGAGGGACTAAAACCTGTATTCAGACTGACTCCCCCCAGTAAGGGATTCAAAGGCACAAAGAACCTTGGTGTAGAGATGGGAGGCATTACAGGATATCGAGGTGAAGATATCAACAATCTTGCCTTAAGAATGATATGAGGTGCAGAAAGTGACGTGGGACGACAATAACGATGATAATGATGATGAAGCGCGTAAGAGGATGCGGCGCTGGTTTGGGGATTTCATTCCAGAGGAGATGTTCCGTCAGATCGAAGAAATGATGAATCGAATGATGAAGGAGATGAATGATGGGACATTGTTTGATAGTGAGGCATTTGAGGAAATGCTCAGAAATCCTGAAGGAACAAATCCATACGTCTTTGGATTCTCCATGCGGACCGGTCCTGATGGCAAACCGATTATCCAGAGATTTGGTAATCCCCCCACGGACGCGGGTATAGCCTCGACGCCTAGCTTGGAACCATTGGTTGATGTTGTGGAAGAAAATGACGAGATAATCGTTGTAGCAGAGGTGCCGGGTGTGGAGAAAGATGAAATCAAGGTACGAATCAAGGGTACATCCCTTACTATTCATGCAGAGAATATCGAAAGGCCATATCATAAGGTCATTGAGCTTCCTTCCAAAGTACAGAAGGAAGGCGCAAAGTCAGCGATTCGTAATGGCGTACTGGAGGTGCGCCTCAAGAAGGCATAATGTGGAGTGTTTGAAATGCAGAAACGAAGATCAAAGAAAATCAACAAATTGAGAGGACAACGATCTGCGGGATATGGCTTTAGCGCTGGTCATCGAGCTTCTGGACAAAGGGGAGGCAAAGGAATGGCTGGATCCAAAAAGCATCATTACATCAAAGTGATGCAGGAGAATCCTAGGTACTTCGGAAAATGGGGTTTCAAGAGACCTCAGAAAGTAGTTGACAATCTGGTTGTTTTGAATGTCGGAGATATTGATGAGGCTGCTGATCGTCTTGTGGAACAAGGTGTGGCAACAGTGACTGGTAAGAGATATACCATCGATGTTACAAAGCTCGGGATTGATCGGATTCTCGGTTCGGGAAAGGTGACCCGGAAGTTGAATCTAGTGGGTGTGAAAGCAATTACTCCGAGAGCCAGAGAGAAAGTCACTGGTATAGGAGGAACCATTGACCTTCCTGCGGAATAATTTGTCCGGAGGAAACCATTAGCTTTAAAGGTATACTCAAATTGATGCACAAAAACCCCTGCAGGAGACAAGAATGAATGACCAGTAGGTTCCTGAAAGCATTATCCCCCTTCGTAAGGGTAATGCCAGAAGTAAAAGCACCTGACAGAGAGGTTTCGTTTCGCGAGAAATTTGTGTGGACCGCACTTATTCTCATTATATTCCTCATAATGTCGCACCTACCATTGTACGGTGTTGATCCAACTGTAGGAACAGACTATCTCTGGGCGATGCGAGTAATTCTTGCTAGTACTCGTGGTACATTGATGGAACTTGGAATTGGTCCCATTGTAACTGCAGGTCTGGTCATGCAGCTGCTGTCAGGTTCAAAAATCATTGATGTGGATTTTGGTGACCCAGAGGACAGAGCTCTATTCACCGGAGGTCAGAAAGTCATTGCAATGTTCATGACTGCCTTCCAAGCAATCGCATACATCATCGGAAATGCATATGGTGAACTCACCCCCGAAACACAAGTCATCGTCTTTTTGCAGCTCTTCGTATCGGGAATAGTAGTAATCTTGATGGATGAACTGGTTCAAAAAGGATGGGGACTCGGTTCAGGAGTTTCCCTATTTATCATGACCAATGTTGCGGGTCAGGTAATGTTCAACGCACTCAACTTCATTGATCCGGAAGCTGCAGCTCCACCTGGTTATGTACCAATAGAAGGTTCGACCGGAACTAATCTACCCAAGGGTATAATCGCTGCTCTGATAAGCAATCTCCTGAGATATTTCGGTATTGGGACTGCTCAAGGTAACGTTGTAGATCTTAGCTGGTTCCTGGTCCGAAATGGTTACGATCCCAGTATATTGTCACTTACTGTCACATTCATCATTTTCTTTGCCGTAATATGGATGGAATCTGTCAGAGTGGAAATCCCGTTGCAATATGCCAAGTATCGCGGGATGAAGGCACGATATCCAATCAAACTCCTCTATACTTCAAACATTCCTGTTATTCTTGCTCAAGCACTTTATGCTAACATTCTGTTCTTTGGGCAAATCCTGTTTAACGCATTCAATTCAGATGCAGCGAATCCGTTCTTGAATTGGATAGGTGTCTTTGAACGTCAAGAGTCATCCGGACGTATGATTGCAACATCAGGGTTGGCAAAATATATCACGCCACCACAAGGCATCTTTCAGCTCATATCAGAAGGGATGGAAGGGTGGGTGCATGTAATCATTTACGCGACCTTAATGATTCTTCTTTGTTGGGGTTTCAGTAAAATCTGGGTCGACATCTCCGGTATTGCCCCAAGAGATGTATCACGACAATTACTCGATTCAGGATACATTGTTCCTGGATTCAGAACCAGTGAAAAGGTACTCGAAAGACTACTTGAACGCTACATACCAATTGTGGCAGGACTTGGAGGATTGCTCATAGGAATACTCGCAGCTGCAGCTGACATCATGGGAGCACTTGCCAGTGGTACAGGTATTTTGCTGATGGTATCAATCATCAAACAGTATTATGAGCAGATAGCCAAAGAACAGCTGGCAGGCATGGGTGGAGAAGGAGTAGCAGGTCTCTTGGGAATCCTTTAGAACATAATCTGAAGCGGGTTATTCACCCTCTTCAGGTTCTCTTTCTTTTTTCATGTTAAAACAACTGATGAACCAAACATTTTCTCCAAGGTTGATTTCCGAGGTAGAATTTAAGCAATCTTTTTCGATCAAGCGCACAATCAGATGTACAGAAGGAATTATAACAGAGCCATTCAACCCAGCGCCTAATCTTCAAAGGACAGTTAAGTGCTATGACTGAGTCGCGAAATGTAGTGATAGTGACAGGAATTCCAGGTGTAGGAAAGACTACTGTGATCAATACAGCTGTTGAACAGGTAAAAGAGAAGTCAGGTGAGGACGTGCAAATCCTGACCATTGGAACTGAGATGTTTGAGATTGCTGTAAAGGCAGGTTACGTAAAAGATAGAGATGAGCTGAGGAAACTGCCAACATCGACTCAGAGAGAAGTTCAAAGAAAGGCCGGAGAATCTATTGCTAAGAAGGCCAAAGGAAAGACAATCGTAGATACCCACACGTTAATACAGACAAACAATGGGTTTCTAATCGGACTTCCAGAGTGGGTTGTAACTGCAATAAATCCAAAGACCGTTGTCCTTGTCGAAGCAGATTCTGATAAGATTGCACATCGAAGATCAGGAGATGAAACTCGAACCAGAGATGAACAGGCAGTAACCGAAATCCAGATTCATCAAGAGATGTGTAGAGCCGCTGCAGTGGCTGTTGGAACCATTACAGGTGCAACCGTCAGAATAATCAAGAACCGTGAAGGTTTAGTAGAGGAAGCCGCTGCTGAACTTGCAGACACATTAATGGAGTAGCGATAACATGCAGGACATTTGGGGACTTTTCACAGATTGGTTCGTGACCACCTTTGCAACAGCACCATATGCGGCGTTCTTTATCATGTTCGTTTCCCTTAGCATTTCCACTATCAGTAACCTGGCAATGAAACGGTTTACTGACATGCGTCGATTGAACCGGTATCAATTAGAAATCAAGCAGTTCCGTGAGATGGAACAAAAAGCCCAAAAGTCACAAAATGAGAAGCTCTTGAAGAAAGTGAAGAGAAGAAAGGCATACATTGACAGGATTCAGAGAGAACAAATGAGCGCGAGATGCAAACCATCTTTAATATTCTTCATTCCTTTCATTGTTATCTTCCAATTGCTAAGAGGATTTTATTCTCCAGTAGGCGAAGTGCCTACCATTGTTGCGGTTCTTCCGTTCAATATCCATAAAGTACTTCCATTTCTGGTAGGTCTAGTTGGGCAACCAGTAGTTGGAGGTTTCGGCTTGAGCTACTATGGGTTCTATTTCTTAGTAGGTTTAGGGATGTCAAGTATCTTACAACGGATAATGGGTACACAGGTTATGACTCCTTAGACTCGGAATATAATCGCGCGATATCCGTAATTTAGTTGATATTGAATCTACAGAATCAACCGGTCAAATTGCAAAGTTGCTGTACTATCAGTATAATACAGATCAATGGGACATGCTATAGATAGATCATGAGCATGGATTTCATCCTTAGTCCTCTAACTGACTTTGCCAGATTGATTTCAGAATACTTTCAAGAGATCTGGGGATTCCTGATATTCATTGGTACCGTATCATCATTCATTGTTATTCTTACAGGGGCAATCATGTTATTTGTAGGTGTCAGGATTGGAAAAACAACTGGGAGAGGATTAATCCTAGGAGGTATTGTTCTAGCAATCATCATTGCGTATTTCACATTGTACCCACCCGACTTCGATTTTTGATGGTCGAATAATATGAGGATAACAAGGAACCAGAAAGGACATCTATTGGATTTATAACGGAGGAACGGAAATCCTCAAGGTACAGCAATTCTGGAGACTATTTAGTTGTCATCGGAGTCTTTTGTCATACAAACTGATGGCTTGGGAAAAAGCTATGGTGAGGTCAAAGCACTGAACATGCTTGACCTGAAGGTTCCAAGGAATTCAATATTCGCATTCTTAGGTCCAAATGGAGCTGGAAAAACAACGACGATTAAACTACTCCTTGGGCTTGCAAAGCCAACAATCGGTACTGCATCTGTACTCGGGCGTAATATCGTAACGGATAATGACGAGATCAGAAGAAATGTTGGATATCTTGCACAGCAGCCCAAATTCTACAAGGAACTCTCAGCGAGAGAAACATTACGTTTTGCTGCTAGCTTGTTCTTCAATGGACCAAAAGAGATGGTAGAAGAACGTATAGATTATTTGCTAAGTGTTGTCGGACTTGAAGAGAAAGCAGAGAGACCAATCGAAGGTTTTTCAGGAGGAGAGATTCAGCGATTAGGCATCGCTCAAGCACAAATTAACTTCCCAGAGTTATTGATACTGGATGAACCTGCAGCAGGATTGGACCCAGAAGGTAGAGAACAGGTTCTCAAAATTATGGAATCACTCAGGCATGAATCAACTATCTTCTATAGCACACACATCCTTGACGATGTTCAACGAGTAAGTGATAGAGTAGCAATTCTGAACAAAGGAAATCTCATTGCACAAGCCCCAATCGAGGAATTACTTGTTGGCAGTGAAGGAGTAGCCTACACTCTGGTACTCGAAGGAGACACAAAGACAGCATATTCTGCACTTTCAGCTGAGAAATGGGTAACATCAATTTCTGAGAGAAAGGAGAAGGATCGAACTCATTGGGTTGTCACTGTAGAAGATAATTCAACTGCAAAGAAGCAACTCTTGAGAACGGTATTAAGTGATGACAAGGTCGACGTGCTCGATTTTGGTCTTAAGCAGTATGAACTTGAGGAAATCTTCATGAGACTGGTAGAGGAGGATGATATCAGTGTCTAATAAGAATTCTTTCGAATTAGTGACAGTGACTGGTTGGAGAATGGGCTTTGGCACATTGTTCAAGAAGGAACTAAAGACTTGG
>JBHLRT010000075.1:0-7277 GCA_048882305.1 Candidatus Thorarchaeota archaeon | reverse complement strand
CAAGAGATCAATTAGATTGTTCAAGAATACAACACAGATGGGGCCAACTAATGAGTTTGAACTAATACCCTATCTTCGAGGAACTGACAAGGAGGCTTTTGCCAGACACGTCAATCGTAGCTATGCACGCATGGTAGATATGTATCCCTTTACTGATTATGGTACGATTGAAATTCGAGTATTTGACACGCAGTTATCGATTCCACGAAGAATGGGTCTGGCTTTGATTCTTCAAGCGCTTGCACTAAAAGCTAAGAGGATGATTGAACGTGGACAAACCATACCGGATGTTGGACCTAAGAGTTTAGCTGCAAATAGGGATTCAGCATTATCAGCAGGATTATGGGGACCCTTCCGTCAGGGAGATGGACCTAAAGAATCAGAGTATCTAGAGATATACAATCACCAAATTACAGATGAAGGACAAGTAAGTGAAACCAAGAAAAATCGCTTTCTTGGGGATGCAGTAGTATCAATGCTTTATCTCCTCAAAGAAGAACTTGAGGAACTGAAGATTATTGAGAATCCATTCATCCAAGCATTACTAGTTTCTGTATTTGGTAGTGAATATACTGAACCAAGAACAACAGGAGCTGATTTCCAACTTGAGGTATATGCTAAATCTGACAACAACATGGTAGTGTTGTTGAAGAGACTCTCTGAAGTGACGAGAGAGTGTAGCATGAATTGGTTGTATGATCCAATCGAAGGAACGCCGCATTTGCCAACATGGCTTTGCTGGTGGAAAGGTCTTGAGCCTGAAATAATAACAGATGCGGAAAGAGTCTTTGCAGGTCAAGATGTTCAATTCAGCATATTGGTAAAGAATTCCACTGGTCGAGCGATTGAAAACATATCAATCTCGTATACGATAGAAGACTCCGAGAGAAATCCAGTTGAGAATAATGTCATCACGATTCCGAGTATCCAGAATGGAGAAATTCATGTTTCAGAGATTTCGTTTAATACGAAGATGAACATAAGTGCGTATAACATAATTGCAGAGATTGGTTTTGTGGGGAGGGTCATTAATCTTACCAGCACAATCAACATGTTTTGGATGAGATCTTCAATTAGACCAGGTACGACTACACAATTCGCTGATGGGAAAACACCTGTCTTATTCGATGGTCAAATTGAAACAAACTATCCAACACAGACAAAGGTTCTTTGTCAAGTCAGTGTGATTGCACCAAATGTAGAGAGAGTTTTGGTGTCAAGCGAGGATGAAATTCAAGTAGAGAGCGGAGAATTATCAAAACTAGATCAAACAAAGTTTCCGCCTATATTAGTCCCATCAGATGCAGCTAGTGGTGTGGAGAGATGTCTACTTAAATTACGGCTTCTAAATCAAGACGGTATTGAAATTGCTGAAGCAATATCAAAACCATTCTATATTGGGTTTGTCAAAAGAGGACCGCAGATTCTCATTAATGCGGATTTAAGAAGTACTTACAAACTCGGGGACTTGGTTACTGGAGAAATTATCGTAAAAAACCCAGGAAAACAGGTAAGTTCAAACTCACGGCTGGTTTTAGAATTCAGGAGTGACTCCGGAAGAACACATCTTATTGAAGAATTCCTAAAGGAGGAATTGACAGATGGTGGGGTACACTTTCAGTGGAAAATACCTGCGATTTCTGTTGAGAGCTCTACTGACAGAGTGGGAATAATCAAGGCAACTTTGAGAGACCGAGGCAAAGATGTCGCAATTGCTGAATCTGATAGACTAAGAATCGAACAAGTCACAACTCGAGTCAGCATAGATTCACTTCGAGTTCCAAATCGCGCCCATGTTGGAGGAAAAATATCTGGCTGGCTAAGAATTAGAAGGAACACTGAGGTGGGTGATCCTGCAATCCTCAATATATCGTTTCAATATCCTGACGGTGATGAGCATCATGTCTTAAGCCAACAGGTCAAACAAAGTAAGAATCTATCAATAGCATTCGGGCCAGTAATTGTTCCAGCACCTCGAGTTGATACAAAACATAGAGTTGTGACATTAGTTGCAACTCTTAGCTATGCGGGAGTAGAAGTTGACAGGAGGTCGACGGAAATTGATTTAGTGGGAGGTCCTCAAGTGGACATTGCGCAAATCAAATTCATTGGATTACCGAATTTTACAGCTCCAGATGAGCTGATTCAACCTACTGTTCAATTAGTTAGTAATGTTAAGACGAAAACCAGTTGTATTCTTAGCGTCGAGCTTGAATCCGTTGGCGGGAACAGAGACCTCATTTCACAGGAAGTAGACCTTGAGCCCGGAAAAGAAAGGTTGTTCCCTGTCCCCCTTAGAGTACCTTTGAGTGCGGAGATGAGTACAGCTCATTTGCGAGCAACCCTCAGATGCGGAGATAGATCCTATGAGAAAAAACAGAGGTTCAAAATCAAGGCTATCGAGTCACCACTGTTCAAGATAGGAATTTCAATACTGAATGAGTCTGGAGAAGAGATACCTGGACTCGTGGCCAGATTGACAACAGTAGAGATTGTAACCACTATTGAAAGCACGCATGAAAAAGTAGGAAACCTGTCTCTCAGTATACGCATCATGTCGAGACGTGATGTCATCAAGGAATTCGAGATACCATTACCAGATCCTAAAGCAAAATCAAATGAAATTAGAATAAGCTGGATTACCCCACCAATAGATGTTGTGACTGGATATTATATTGATGCAGTTGTTCTTGAATCAGGCAGACCTCTTCCAGCAAGGGCATTAGATATTGTCAGAAGGCAGTTCACTGTGTATTAATATTATATGTTCATAAAATATTCATAATTCTTTATTTTTGAAATACAGGCTTATGAAGGCGTATATCTTATGATACGAATATTACGGCCTTTGCCGATTCATTCTTCGTGTAATTATGATTCGACATTTGCCGATAATTATAGAAAAATTGTTATATTGGCTAATTGATTTCACGAAATAACCATTCCTTAGGCAAAGCTATAAATGCAAACTTTGTGCCGCAGGTTGGTAACCGGACCCACTGGTATGATATAATATATACTCATAGAACATTCAACGATGATTTCGAGTGATATGACCGAATCTTAGAATCAATAACAACATAGGATGTGGCGAGAATGGTAGATATTCTAACCAATCCGGCTGTTTCCGGATTATTGGTTATGACATTGGTTGGCGTATTAGCGTACAAGCTCAACTTTGTCGACATATCAGGTTTAATCAGCGCATTCGTTGTTGGATTCACAATTTGGTATACGGGCGGAGTTGTTTCGTTCGTCATTATCCTATTCTTCTTCATGAGTGCGGGTTTGGCAACGAAGGTGAAGTATAAAGAAAAGGCCAAACATAATCTAGCGCAGGAAGGAAAGGGAAAACGGTCGTGGGTGAATGTTTTTGGAAGTGGAATCATCCCAATGATTTTCTCAATTGGAATGTTCGTGACGTCAAGGCTAGCTCTTGAGGGATGGCCATTCTTAATGTTTGGAGGCTATATTGGGGCCGTTGCTACGACTAGTGCAGATACACTTGCCAGTGAGATCGGTGTGTTTAGCAAAAGCAAGCCGAGACTCATAACGAATCTCAGACGAAAAGTACCTCGTGGAACAATTGGAGCCGTTTCACTTCTAGGAGAGGGCGTCGCCCTTTTTGCAGGACTTTTCATTGGTAGTCTAGCACTTATTTTCGCTATTGCTGCACCAGACTTAGTTTACGCAGTCACTACCACTGAGCAGCTGATTGTCCTTGTACCACTATCGATCCTAACAGCGTTCATAGGATGTAATCTTGATAGTCTGTTTGGGGCAGTATTACAGAACAGATTTGTTTGTGAAATCTGTGGTGCTGTTACTGACAAAGAATTTCATTGTAAATATGAAACCAAGTATATAGGTGGATTCAAGAGATTCACAAATATGCATGTAAATCTAGGTTCATCGGGAATGGGTGCCACCCTTGGGATAATACTAGGAGCTGGCCTCTTTGTCTGGATCCTCGGAGGACTCTTTTTCTGGATAGCATCTTCATCTGGCAGCTAAGCGTTTCTTCTCAAATTTAATTGCATTATGTATTGCCTTTTGTGTACTTGATCCCTGTGCTATTTCTTGCATCAATCCAGTTACAAACCATTCAGACATCTCTTCGGTCTGATAGGTACATTTGAAGTCGTGGACACCATCACCTTTTGCTATCAGGCGATAACTACTTGCAGTATCTCTGATGATTATAACTGCATCTGTCAATTGCTGAATCCTTCGTGCAGGATTTGGTTTGATTGTCTTCTTTAGGTACTTCCATGCACGGTTTGAAATCAGTAGTGTATCTACCTGAGTGAGAACAGGTTTCAATCGCTCAAGACCTAGTTCTAAATAGGGAACGGAGCACCTGTAGAAAACAGGAATCCCGCTAGCTTTCGCATTTGCTGCTACTGATGCAGCAACTTCAACGAATACCTCACCAATATAGACAGCTTTTGCAGTTTCAATAATACGCCATGGCACTTGTGATGGAGATGTAATCGAGAGAGATGTAACTGGACTCACTCCAACAAGAGCACGTGTACCTTTTGATTCTTGAATGATTATCGATTCATTCGTTTGTTTGTCATCCTCAACAACCATGTGACGGACATCAACATCAGATTGTATAAGATTGGTAATAATACTCCAACCCTCCATATCATTTCCCACGGATGAAACAAACGAGGTCTCCAAACCTTCACTAGCTAAAGCCAAAGCCAGTTCAAGTGAAGACCCACCGAATTGACGTTTCGGTGAACTACAACTAGAGAGACCGCCAACTGGAGGCATTTTTTCACACTCAATTTGTGTGAAGTATGCTGATGCACCCAATATTACGAAGGCAGGAGTTTCATAGTTCTTAGATCCTTCAAGAATAGCTTTGGCTCTTGTCCGGGCGAATATTTCGAACAGGGATGTTTCTGGAAGTCCCTGTTCTCGATACAAGGTGGCAAGTCTAACTAGATAATCCTCTAATAGAAAAGCTGTCAATTCTTCAACATCTGATGGGAGACCCTCAAAGAAGAATCTAGCCAGGCCCCATCCGTTCTTGGTCAATTCGTGATACACAACCCTCTTTCCATTGTGGATAGTAGACCCAGTAGTTATGAGGTTGAACCGTTTCAGTGTCCTAAGGTAAGATAGAATACTTTTGTTGGAATGACTTAGGTTCTCTATAAGGTCACGCTGAAGAACACGACCTGATTCATCGAAACTTGAAAGAACACCTCTAGCAACTCGTGAACCGAGAACTGAGCGGACAAATTCATCACGGCTTTCAGCTTCTGAAGGCAAGAATAGGAGATATGGCCAAAGTGGCTCGGATTTTACTGTATTCCTCATTCCCAACATCTTCAAATAGTGGTTTACTATGCGAATCTAGTGTACAAAGATACCTATGTAGTTTACTGAAGTACACTAAATAATGAAACTGTAGGCGATTCGTGATGTCGAACTATACTCGTTCCATAGCTTATCCATGGGCCCTTACTGGAATATTCGGAGCAGTACATCTGATTATAACACTGATTCCGTTCAATCTTAGTATAGGGGGCGGAGGAGAGATATCTTTTGGCCTTGTTTCTGCGCCAATTGTAGGATTTCTCTTGGGACCGTTCTTCGGAGTTATTGCGGTTCTAATTGGTTCTCTTCTAGCAATATTCATCAATCCCACTTTAGCAGTGCTTGGGCCGTTCACAGTAATTGCTACTGCCGCAGGAGCGTATGCAGCTGGCGCAATGAGGACAAAAATCAGAATCAGTGTGCCAATTATCTTCATTATTGCAATGCTGGTATATCTCAATAGCCCGGTAGGTGAAGCAGTTCCAACCTTCATCTGGTTCCATATGATTGCCCTACTAATATCTCTATTATTTGTAATTCCGGGGATATCCAAGAGATTTATCGATATATTGAACCTTAGCATGGATGTCGACAGATGGGTCATGTTTGTAGATATATGGGCATTTTGTCTGGTTGCAGTAACATTGGACCAGGCAGTCGGTACTGCAATTGCTGTATGGTACTTGCCCACTTTTCTTGATTTGGGATTAATCATCGGATTCTTTGAAACAGCAATACTCCTGTATGCTTTCGAACGAATTGTCGGATCGATAATAGTTGCCGTGGTAATTTATGCCTTGATTGAGGGACTCTCAAGAGTGGACTTTGGTCTACCGCTTTCACGAATCGGGAGATATGAGCTGCTTGAATTAAACGAGGAGGAAATCTAGCTCGCACTGAGGAGGAGCTTAATAGTCGGGGGAACAACGGGCATTCCTCCGACACCACTTCTATAATTGTGCAGAGACGAAGCTTCATAAGACTTCACACGAAATGGCTAGATGAAATAGGGTTTCAAACCCGTTTCTACCATTCGACTACACAATTGCGAGTGTGGAAGGAAGGAGCAAACAAAGTTGCAGTTATTCGATTCTTACTTAACCATGATGTTCCTTATAGTGATCTTGTTCTTCATTTTGATGTTCGTAGCAAGTGGAATTAAGGTCCTAAAGGAATGGGAACGTGTTGCTATCCTAAGATTAGGTAAATTCAAGCACATTAGAGGTCCCGGTGTCATCTGGGTTACACCCATACTTGATAAGATAGCAATGAAAGTTTCACTCAGGTTGCTTACCTACGCTTTCAAAACAGAGCGTTCACTTACCAAAGATAACGTCCCAGTCGTAGTTGACGCTGTAATGTATTTCAGGGTAATTGATGTTGAGAAAGCAATTCTCAGTGTTGAGAGATATACTGTTGCAGTTGAGCTCGCAGCTCAAACAACTCTAAGAGAAACTACAGGTAAGGTTACGCTAGATCAGCTGTTATCAGAGAGAGATCAGATTGCTGGACACCTTCAAGAGTTAATTGATGAGAAAACAGAACATTGGGGTGTAAAAGTAACCAGTGTGGAGATTCGAGATGTTGTGATACCATCGGCCCTACAAGATGCCATGAGCCGCGAAGCACAAGCTGAGAGGGAGCGCCGTGCTAGGATAACATTAGCCACAGCTGAACTTGAGGCTTCAGAGAATATGTTGAAAGCAGCTCGAATCTATGAAGAATCAAGTGTTGGATTCATGCTCCGTCAATGGAACATCATGCAGGAAATCTCAAAGAATGCAAATCTGATTATTATGATTCCTACGAATCTACCTGAAATTGGTATGGCTGCTGGCACATCGGTTGCGCTCTCAGCTGGAACCGGTGGGATAAAAGTTCCGAAAAACAAAGGAAAAGAAGAGGACTAGGCACAAAAAATAGTTAGTAGGAGGAAAGAA
>JBHLRT010000074.1:0-7311 GCA_048882305.1 Candidatus Thorarchaeota archaeon | reverse complement strand
ACTAGGTATAATTTATTCTTTAGACTCCAACGATTAAGGGCATATGTGAGTCCCAAGACAAGTAGAAAAAGAAAAGCCCATGAAAAAAGGAAATTGATATACGGTCCAGCTATGCGTGCAAAAAACGAAAAAATATTGTCAGTGGATGTGGGAATAACCTCTAGAACAGAAATCGTGATTTCCACGGATATTGCTCGACCTCCATTATTCGCAGCATAGAATTTCAAAGTATAATATCCAGGGGTATCTGGTGCTGTAATCAAATAATGGATAGCAATTTCCTCAGAATCATAATCATAGTCTTTGTGGTCGTTATCATGTACAGTACCTTCTTCATCAAGACCACGGTAGCCAAACAGTGGATTGTCAGCAACCTCACTTGGAAACTTTCCAATAATTCCAGTTGCAGTGATGTTTAGGGCAAAGGTATCACTTGGATCGATTTCAAAATATACTTGGGATGCTGTAATTTCCATTCCCGTAGAGTCAGTATGACACTGAACGCAATCATTTGATAATGAAGAAAATCCAGAGGCAACAAAAATCGATGAATAGAATGTAAGAGAGAAAATCCCGAACAGAACTAGAAGATTCCGTTTGAATAATCTCGGCATTAATGTGACTACTCCCCTGCTGAGAAAACATATCTTGTTTTGATGAATATATATCTCGTGGAATTGAAGCTGATACCGAAAAGGCTATTCCCACTGCAATAGAGCAGTGACATATGTCAACTAGGTATGAATTCAGTAAAGACGCAATTCAGAACTTCAGTACTAAATATAAAGTAGCAATCAATTTGACTGCGGAACAAACTGGGAAACTCACTGATTTTGGAAAGACAACACTCCTAGTTGAACAAATAACGGATATTCTAGATGAGATGTGTCCGGATGCCAATTCTCTAAAGAATTTTCTAGAACAAAAATCCGAGGAACTACATCCGATTTCTCTTTCGCTCTACGTCATAAATGACGACTTGTGGAGAATAATGTCTCGTAAGCAAAAAAATCCTGAAACAATGCTTCCTATGACAACTATTCCATGGTTTTACTGGGAGAAGAATGCAGAGAGCAGACAGAACCCGATGGGAATTAATAGATTGGATTACCCGAGTTTTCCATTCACTACTCGATTCAAAGATGGAGTTCTAACATTTAGTGGTAGAGGAGGAAACTTTTCTGGATTAATAGAGGGACGAATCGTAGATCCACATAAAGGAATCAGACCAATGTTCATTCCGGGGGACACTGGTACAAAAAAGGCTGTAGCAAATTACGAATCAGAGATTGTTCGCATCAAGATCAATAGTCGATCATCTCAGCTTACTCTCTATCCAGTACCAGTGAAAAACCTAGACTATTTCTATTCAGAACATCCAAGAGTGTTCTATGACCATGGTATTAAAATCGATGCTGATGGCGAAGATGTAAGTTTGAAGGTAGGAAAAAGACAAGAAACAACGCTCCGTGGAAAAGTAATGATATTCATCGGTAGGGAATTTGGAGAGATACCTGATTCTGAAGAGGTATTACTGTTCCATACATGGTTATCGACCCTGATGAAAATTCCATTCCTTTAGGGCAGGATTTAAAATTCATTTGTTATCCTCGAGCCTGAGTTACATAGACCCGCAACGAGGAATGAACATGGAATACAATATTGGTTTTTTTGTCACAGGATTGTTCATTCTTTTAGCTACTGTCTATCGTATGAGAAGGATAAGACCTCATCACTCACTACAGAATGAGTTAGAGATGACCTATGATGTCTCAAATCTAGATGTGAGTGGAAACACTCGTTACATTAGCTGTTTCTCTCACACCTGGGTAATGGAGAACATAACAAAACATACACACTCAAGATTGGGAGCTTTACTGCAGGAACATTTAGCAAACAGTACACTCATAGCTGGTATCTGGATTGGACTTGTAGTTGGTCTTTCATCAATGTTTCTTACATTTTTCTTTGTTGAGTCATTGCGTACAATTGGGACGGTCATCATCATTTTCATTGTAGGAGCGATGATAGCAATAGGTCCTGGTGGGCCTAAATATTCTGAGGAGTTTCTTGATGCAGTACTTGAACATGAAATTAGTGAATTGAATGCTCAGGATTATGTCTATGTGAAGATTGCGAATGATACAATCAAACGATCTGTAATCTTGAATTTAGTTCTCGCAATATTGTTTGTTGTTATTTCACCTTGGGGAGATTTGGTGCCAACAGCACTTGCCGCAACTATTGCATTCATCTCACTGAATATCTTATGGAATCCTGCATCTTTACTCCTGCAGTTTAATGTCGCTTTTGCTATAATCTACCTGGCAGCTATTATTGTAGTAATGAGCTTCATTTGCTTTAAAATAGGAAACAGGATAATCTCACCAGAAGAAGAGGAAGATGTCAAAGTGCAGTGGTGAGGATATTTAGGAAGGAGGAAAAGCTATTCCAAGGAGATAGAACATTCCTGAGAAAGCAAGCAGGAATATTGATGCAATGAAGACCTTCTTTCCATATTGCGTGTATTTCCAAGATTTGGTCGGATTACCTTCATTATCGTACCTTTTCGAGTCATCTAGTGGTTGCCGGCTCATCAAACACGATCCAAGGATTAACATGACTCCAAATTCGGGAATCATGAAATTGGCTGCAGTGAAGAAGTCAAAACTTGTGGCTGTAGCAATGTGTATCATAAGTGCAATAATGGCATTGATGAATGCAAGCAGACTGGCAATGATCCAGGTTTCAAGAAGTAGTGCAGACCTGTCACCCATTCTTATCCCGCCACTATCTGAAGGAGGAAACTGAATGCTATCAATACAAAAACGAGAATAATAAGAGGTAGAAAGATTGTTTGAAGTGATGCAATGAATAACGCTAGGTAGTCTTTACCGTCCAGTGGTCTGAGAGCTTGTTCTTCGCCTTGTGCATACTGCAACCAATCGATTTCTTCCTCTTCATGTTGAGGATGTTCTTCGTTATTCTCGAAATCCGTATCCATTCAATTCACACTCTGACAGAAGGAATTGCATTCTTTAATTAATCGCTTTATGCGCATTTATGCATAAGTGCCATTCACTGAGTCAGCATATTCCATCTGGGCGCTTTTTCCGAAGTCAAGTTCTCCCGCAAAGTGGCAAGCCACAAGATGACCACTTCCAACATCACGAAGTTCGGGGTCTTGTGTCTTACATATGTCTTGAGCAAATATGCATCTAGGATAGAACCTGCATCCAGGTGGAGGACTGATTGGGCTAGGTACTTCACCTGAAAGAATCTGAGCTCTTCCTGCAAACCTTGGATCCGGTATAGGTACTGCTGATACAAGTGCAAATGTGTAAGGATGTAGTGATTTCTTAAACACATCATGAGGTGTTGTTTCAACAACTTTCCCCAAATACATAACAGCAAGCCTATCACTCATGTGTTTGACCACAGATAGATTGTGTGAGATGAACATGTAGGTCAAGTCAAACTCATCCTGCAAGTCCTTCATAAGGTTCAATGTCTGAGCCTGTACAGATACATCTGTGCTTGAAGTTGGCTCATCCATTACAACAAACTTAGGATTCAATGCTAATGCTCGTGCAATGCAGATTCTTTGTCTTTGCCCGCCTGAGAATTCATGGGGGAATCGATTCAGGTGGTCTTCAGTAAGCCCGACCTTCTCAAGAAGACTAAGAACCATATCCCTCATCTTTCGCCCTCTCGCAACACCATTTACAACCAGTGGTTCTCCAATAGAGTTCTTAATCGTAACTCGTGGGTCGAGAGAAGCCATTGGGTCTTGAAACACAATCTGCATGTTCATTCTGACACGACGGAGAGCTCGGCCTTTGATTTCAGTGATGTCTTCGTTTTCAAAGAAGATCTTTCCACTTGTAGGATTCATCAGCCTGAGGATTGTTCGACCAAGAGTCGTTTTTCCGCAACCGCTCTCTCCAACAACACCGAGTGTTTCGCCTTTCTTGATGTCAAGATTTACACCATCGACAGCATGTACTTTTCCAATTACCTTTCGGAATACTCCTCCAGTCAATGCAAAGTGTTTCTTGAGGTCTACAGTTCGAACTAAAGTTTCACTCATTTCTTTTGCCTCCTAATCTATCAGGGGGTTATGACAAGCCACCCAGTGTCCAGGTTCGAGTTCTTCCAACAATGGTTTTTTCTCTTTGCAAACTGCTGTTGCGTAATCACATCGAGGATGAAAACGACAGCCTGATGGCGGTGTAATCAGATTTGGTACCGACCCTCTGATTTGAGGAAGTCGTTCTTTCTCTTCATGCAGTTTAGGTACAGCGGTCAAAAGACCAGCAGTATATGGATGAAGTGGATGTGCAAACAATCTATCGGTCGCACATGATTCAACCGTTGTTCCTGCATACATGACATTGACCCAATTGCACGTTTCTGCAACTACACCCATATCATGTGTGATGACAATGATTGATGTTCCAATCTCATGTTTTAGCTGGTTCAGCAGCATAAGTACTTGGGCTTGAACTGTCACATCTAACGCAGTTGTTGCTTCGTCACAAATTAGGATGCTCGGATTGCATGCCAATGACATAGCAATTAATGCTCTCTGACGCATTCCACCTGAGAGTTCGTGAGGATACTGATTCACAACCTGTTCAGGTGCAGGCATACGAACTAGCCGCAGCATTTCAATAGCCTTGAGTTTGGCTGCTTCACGCATAGATTTCTTGTCAGGTTCTGGAGGGTTTTCAAGCTGCGATCTGTAATACGCAATTTTACCTTCTACCTCAGCACGGTCAGCTTCAGCACTAGCCTCAGAAAGAGCTAGCTCAAGCTTAGCGATTTTCATGTAGAGAACATCCAAAGAAAGATCTTGATGCAGTTCAATAACTTCAGCTATCTGATCTCCAATTCGAAACACAGGGTTTGGATAGGTTGCCGGATCTTGGAACACGATAGAAATCTTGTTACCTCGAATAGCAAGCATTTCTTGAGGTGCAAGTTGAGCAATGTCAAGCTCAAGGATTTCGTTCGATTCGTAATCCCGATCATAGAACAGGATTTGTCCGTCTTCAATTTTACCAGGAGCTTCAACTAGACGCAGGATAGATTTTGCCGTTACGCTTTTTCCGCAACCAGTTTCTCCGACCACACCCATTGTGTCACCACGTCGAAGGAACATTTCAACACCATCAAGTGCTCTAACTACTCCTTCATAGGTGTAGAAGTTTACATACAAGTCCTTTACATGCAGTACTAATTCATCAGATGTTGCCATGGCCCTATCGCCTCCTGAGTTTAGGATCTAAGATGTCTCTAATACCGTCTCCAACAAGGTTGAAAGCCAGTGCTGTTACAAGTATTGCCAATCCAGGAAAGAGCGTCATCCATGGAGCACTTAGAATGTAGTTCTGTCCTCGTGCAATCATCATACCCCATTCAGCAGTTCCAATTGGTGGTCCAAACCCAATGAAGGCGAGACCTGCTGCAACAAGAAGAACAGAACCAATATCCATAGTAGCCTGCACAATGACTGGCTGGATAGTATTGGGTAAGATGTGACCAAACAGAATTCTAGTGTCACTAGCACCTGAAGAACGCGCAGCCTCAATGTATAGCTTCTCACGTTCCGAAAGTACTTGTCCTCGCACCAATCGAGCATATGTTGGCCACCAAGTGATCATAAGTGCGATGCTGATTGTTTCTAGACTTCGAACACCAATAGCCATGACAATAGCCATTGCTAGTACAAGACCGGGGAATGCAAAGAAGATATCTGTAATTCGCATTACCAGCTCGTCCAGTTTACCTCCGTAGTACCCTGACGCAGCACCAATAACTGCTCCAATAGACAATGCTACTGCAACCACACTAAGCGCAATTCGTATGTCTTCCTGTGCACCCCAAATTATCCTGCTGTAGATATCCCCACCATAATTGTCAGTGCCCCAAATATGGACGGGATAATGGTCATAGTATCGTAGAACTACTCTTGTATTTGCAGACCATTCTGTTGTTTTGTGGGACGCGTAAAACTGGAGCTCCCACATGTATACGCCTTCCTCATCTGGAAGCTCGATATACTGTAGAAGATTCTGATCTACAACAGAAACTCGAGCATATACATAGTCCTTTCTTTCTGAAGTAGTTAATTGAAGGTATCTTGACTCATTGAGTTCATAGATCGTAAATGTCACGTTAACAGCTACTGAATCGGACCCAGTATTCATATCGGATACTCCTATGAATAAATTGGGTATTTCAGAAGTCGATAGAGTTGCATTCGTGATTGAAAATTCCTCAACGTCATAATTAGGCATGATTTGAGGATCATAATGCGGGTCTTCAAGGTAGTATAAATAATTGAGTCTGATATCGTTACTTTCTGAACCAGGAGCAAGCCTAGCATCATCGAACACCATATCTGTTCCAGCATAAGTAGTAATCCATGGTGCAGAGAAAGCTACTCCAACCATGAAGACTATAATAAAAATCCCTACAACAACAAGGGGGCTTTTTCGTACTAGGTGGAGAGTGAATCTAGTTTCCTTCACTCGGGGTCTTGTGTCTTCGACAAACTCTCGGAACCAGAAAAATCTGACACCGGGCAAAAACATGATGATCATCTGAAGTGCAATAACTCCCACCATAATTAGACCCGGTAGACCCATTGTAGCGAATAAAACAGCCATAAAGATGTAGAAGTAGAAAGAGGAACTGAACGCGTCCGGTATCTTCTCAAGAACACCTTGATTTGCTTTCAACATAAGATACGATAGCAAAAATAATAGCAGTGATTGAATACCCCAAGAAGCAAAGAAGTCAGGAGCAACGATTCCAGCGTTTGTCCAGGCTTGCACTAAACCAAGGAGAGGTGCAAGAAATCCAAAGACAATATTTCCCAATATGACAATTCCACTGATCATGAAAGTAATCATCACAAAGATGACCTGAAATCCTCCGAGTATAGAAATCATCGATGCTTGTCCGTTTTGAGGCTGGTCATTTGAGATTGGTAAATCTGATTCCATTTCAAATCCTCCTGTCATCCAAATCGAATTCGCGGATCTAATACACCGTAGATCATGTCAACGATGAAATTCGCGGTAACAAATATGAAAGCGACAAGAAGGGTGAAACCGTTTATCGCAGCCAAATCTGAATTCAAGATTGCTCGAGTCGCCCACCTTCCGCAAGAAGCGTCGCTCCCTAGCTATCGCCCTCGGAAGGGATGTCTCTGGGCAGGCGGTGGTCGCTGACCTCGCCGCGATGCCGCATCTGCTCATCGCCGGAGCCACGGGTTCGGGCAAGAGCGTCTGTCTGAACGCG
>JBHLRT010000073.1:0-7320 GCA_048882305.1 Candidatus Thorarchaeota archaeon | reverse complement strand
ATGTACTTGACGTAAAAGCGCTCTAAGACTAAGTGCTTGCGATCTGTCTAATGAAATCATAGAGCGGGTTACACCATAGCTTGTATCGCGACCTTCAGCCACCGCAAATCCTTGCAATACTTTCTGGGTTTCATCGATACTATAGGACCGGAGTGGTGGAAGTCTTCCATCTACATGTTCTCTGAGGAGAAAAGATAGTCTAGATAGACTGTCTTTCATCTCGATGAATAAAGCTGCTAGATTTACTCGTGGTGCAGTTGTAACTGTCAAGAAATAGTCTGGATCATTTGGCAACGAAGCAAGAAAGACCTTAGATGTATCAGACTCCATTAATAGGTAATTGAAATCCCCATGTATTAGCTTTGCAACCCCGAAAATTGCACAAGTGGAAGATGCTACTGCAAAGACTTCATCCTTACTGAACCATACTCCTGCGCTAGCAACGGGAAGTCCATCTTTTTGAATTAAGACGACATTTTCAACACCAGTGATGGCCTTAATGTTCTGTAGGGTTTCAGTCAGTTCGTCGCTCACATACTCAGCCCCGGACGGAAAGTTGGGTTCAATGTAAAATCCATCTCGTGACTATATAACCACCACACAGAAACAGAATTGGTGCATAAACGATGCTGAATCTATTTCATATTGTATTTTTGATAGAGAAATGTGGCTACATGTGTATGAGCGCGGTGTCAGGAACTTCTTGGAAAACCTCGCGAGCGGCTCTTCCTACTTTAACTCGATGTTTGTCAAATGTATAAACACGGATAACGTCAAGGTAAGTCTTCATCATTTCAGCTATATTAGAATAATCAGAGAGATTGTGTGGAACTCTCTTCCCATCGACTATCTCGAATATGCCTATTTCCATCGGATCAATTTGGTGTGGATTGTAGGGTACTGATGGTAATGTAGGCACATCTACTATCACATCTTCGCAATTAACTCCAGCAATGGAAGCAATTTCATCCTGAATACTTTCACGCACTTTGCTCTTTGTGAGAATCTTTGACACGAATCGGTCCTGAGTATGAATCACTTTTTCAAAGGCCGATTTGTAGAGTGTACGTGAGTCAAGAAGATCAACCATTCTTCTGGCTTCTTTGGCATCCTCGGAATCTGATGGATTGATAGTTCTAATATTGGATATTAGTGACATGTCATCCAATTCTAAGAAATCTTCGGGAGTTTCAAAACTGGTGAGGTCTAATACTCTGTCTGCTGCGCCAATTAGCTTGACTAGCATCACTTCGACACTACGTACTGTTTTGTGATAGTAAACATTGAGAAACATTTCATACCTTGCTACAAGAAATGATTCTAGAGCACCTCTTGCTGCAATATCAAACTGCATGTTGAAGTCTTTTGAAATTTCAATACTATCAATCAACCGGTGAATATCAACTAATCCATAATTCACACCACAATAAAAAGAATCTCGAATCAAGTAGTCCATCTTATCCGAGTCAATTTGACCTGCAACAATTCCAGCTATAATCTTGTCTTTCTTGGTCTTCTGTCTACCCCTAACTAGATCACCAATACGTTTCTTGGAGATTCCATCATCTTCTAACAAATCACCAATCTCACTCTTGAGGATTATCCATTCTGTAACATCCTCATGATTCATTCCACGTTTTTCTAGGAGTACTTCCTCAAAGACATGGCTAAAAGGACCATGACCAATATCATGAAGAAGACCAGCAATCCTTACTTCTTGGAGCTTCTGGTCACCAAGACCCATTCTGTTTAGGAGTCTTCTACCACTAAGCCCTGCGAGATACATCACGCCAATACAATGACCAAATCGTGTGTGTTCCGCTGTTGGATAAACGAAATGACCACCTGAAAGTTGTTTGATTCGTCTTAGTCTCTGATACGGTAGTGAATTGATAATCTTAGCTTCAGTATCAGTTATACCTATGAAACCATGGATGGGGTCGTTTATCTCCATAGTAAACTTCATCATTTTTCACCATTTTGAAGTGGTTTTACATCTTGGGATCAAATGTCCGTATCTCGTGGATTAATTCCTCAGCTGAATTGATTTCTGATATACATAAAGGTAGGTGTATACTGTCAGCTATTCGTACTGCTAATGGGTCTAGCTCCTTTACTCCTTGAAGTATGACAACTGCAGGCTTTACAGCAACTGAGGTTCCGATTTGACTGGCTTTAATTGCTACCATCGGGGAACGTCCTGTTGTTACATTTGTAAGAATCGCTCCGCGTTGAGTAGTACCCCCATAAAGTCGAAGAAGCTGCTGCGGTGTTAAGCTTACAATAGCTTTGATACTGTCAAGAGCAGTATAACCATAGATATCCCTGTCAAGTAAATTTTGATGTGTTAAGACTTTACAATCAAGATGCTCTACGAGTAATCGTGCAGGTATTGGAACACCAAATTCCCTACTATCAAGAATTGCATCAGACGATATTTCAGGGGTGATAAGTTTCTCTAGAGCCATAGCTACTCTTCCACCGTCAGATGCGTCCATCTCGATCAAGCCTTCAACAAAGCGTTTGATTGTTTCAACACGAGGCGATTTTCTTCTACCACTCTCATAATCACTGATGACAGAAGGTGAAACGTTGAGATATTTGGCAAGACTCTTCTGGGAAATGTGAAATCTTTCACGCCACCGACGCATGACCGCTCCTGGGTCATTTTCCGCGAGGCATATCTCACCAGCCATTGCTTCTGCCAGTCTCCGGATTGCCTCACTATTGTCCATAACCTCTCTGGCTTTTTGAATCGCTATAAGAGTTGTGTAACTACCAAGTTAGCTGCTGTCTTGTCCATGAAACGACCCTGTTTTGAAAGGATGGGATTATACCGAAGAACTCAAAGAGGTGATTTTAATATCTCATGTCGGTTCTGTAGATGTTTTTCACATTCATAGTTGGTACAGCAGGATCAGGAAAATCACTGCTCACTGCATCACTGGAAAAATGGCTAGTAGGATCAGACTTAAGCGTGACAGTCGTGAACCTCGATCCGGGAGTGGACTCTCCACCTTACACAAGTGATGTTGATATCAGGGAATATGTGGACTATGGAGAGGTCATGAGCTCATTTGGACTAGGGCCGAATGGAGCGCTTGTAGCTTCTTTAGACATGGCTGTTAGTAGTGTCAATGATTTGAGAGATGAGATAATTGATACTGATCGTGATTACGTGCTTGTGGACTGTCCGGGACAAATGGAACTCTTCGCATACCGAAACTCAGGACCTTTGATGGTATCTAGTATAGGTGGAGATGATCCTTCTCTCTCGCTGTATTTACTTGATTCAAACATCGCTCGGACACCTACAGGTTATCTCTCATCAGCTCTTTTGGGAATCTCAATCAGTATTAGATTTAATCTTCCACAGCTTAATGTCTTGAGTAAACCGGATATCCTGACTGAAGAGGAGGTTGAAAAGATTGTAGGGTGGGGTTCTGAGCTATACCTACTCGAAGAAGCTCTTGAAGCATCAGCAGAAGGGTTGCAAAGAGAGTACTCAAGATCCATTATTGAAATGTTTGGGTCTCTAGACACTGCAACAGGTAGTGTGCCAGTTTCAGCAAAAGAAATGACTGGAATGGATTTGTTATATGGAGAGATGCAGCGTATCTTTTCGGGTGGCGATAATCTATACGAGTGATGGTTACTTGACCAAGTATTTTGTTTACATATCAGGCGAACAGACAAGTGTGGCTAAAGCTGAAGTTGGTGTATTAGCTAGATTGTTAGAGAATGACCGGCATTTTCAGTGGGATGGACGAGTTGGTTTGATTGATATTGATAAGAGTCCAATTTCTTTTATTCTGAAAAGAGCTGCATTGGTCAAAGAGGCAGGTGTTATTCTTTCTGAAATTCATTCACGGGATAGACTGTTTGATAACTTGTCAGAAGATGTCCTCAAGAAACATATTGGACCAGATGAAACATTCTCTGTAAGAACCATCTGTGAGAATAGTGATTTATCGGTTAGTGAACGGTTGAGTATCGAAACAACTCTTGGTGAGTATATCAAGCAAATTATTGGATCGACTGTAGACTTGGAGAATCCGAAAGTACGCATTGTAGTGATATTAACTCAAAATGCATTACGAATTTGTAAGTCAATTACTTCACCGCTACGACCATTATTACGAAACAGAGAGCCAGGTCACAAACCGTTTTTTCATCCCAGTATGATGAACGCCACTCTATCAAGAGTGATGTGTAATCTCGCGGGTCTCATGCCGGGTGAGATTATGTTAGACCCATTTTGTGGTGGTGGAGGTATTCTTTGTGAAGCTTCCTATATTGGAGCTAGAACTGTAGGTATTGATTTGAATTGGAGGTTATTATCAGGAAGCAAGGAGAATCTTTCTTTCACAGATGGAGATTATTCTGTTATTCAAGGAGATGTCAGAAGTCTTCCAATTCAACAATGTGATTGTATTGTAACTGATCCACCTTACGGAAGAGCAAGTTCAACGAGAGGAGCTAGAGCCATCGAGCTGGTTGAATCTCTATTTGAGAGAATAGATACAATTCTTGTTCGTCGGAATAGCAGTATATGCATCTGTGGAAGTAGTGAGATGAAGATTCAGGATTTAGCAGAGAATTCTGGACTTGTGGTAGAACAGATTCATCAAATTAAAGTTCATAGTGGATTGGTCAGGGAAATACTTACACTTGGAATCTAAGAACTGATGATTTTTCCGTCTTTTGTTGGAGGTGTGAACCAATTAACAAAATCATAGAATTCTTGTTCTGAGTCAAATGAAACTATCAGTTCGATGCCGCCTAAAGGAGGCAATTCCTGATTGTCATCAATGATTTTCAATTTCCTCAAAAAAGCAGCCTGTTTATCAAAATGCATGAGGGTCGATGTCCCATTCCAATTGGATTCCAATCTTTTTCTGGCTGCATCAATGATTCTTGCTTCGTGAATAGCCTGACGAATGAAGGAAACATCATCTCGATTTGCTAATGATGCAGAAATCTCTGATTCAGCATCAATTTCACTGATTATGAAGTCGGATTTTCCTAAAAGATTTTCAAAAGCTATCTTCACTCTCTTGATATCTTCTGTGGGTTTCACTGGACAGATGAGGGTGATTTCCAATTCAAGTCAGCCTCTTCACTAATTCCTTGGATTGTGTTTTGAACTCCGTGAGAGTTTTTTCATTTACTAACATAATGTCACTTAATGCTATTACTCCACCCAGACCCACTGAAATTTCTCTGAGATCACGTTCCCTGAACACCTCCCAACTAGGAGGCGCATCTTCTCGATTTCGTTCTTGGAGTCGTCTATAACGCTCTTTTGGAGATGTATGAATTCCGATGATTACAACAGAGTCAGCGCAATTATCGAAAACTTCGACCTCAGCGATGCTCCTACAACCCTCTATGACGATAATAGTGGAATCAATCTTTTTCAGCTCATCTACACAAAATGACGCTATTGCGCCGGGACCATTTTTCTCACGGAGCTCTAACATAACCTTCTTAGTGTTTTCCGGATTTGGTTCAAGTCCACGTCTTCTGGTTTCATTACGTATCACATCACCCATCACAATAACTGGTACCCCGATTCTATTGAATTCTTCAGCGACACCACTTTTTCCTGCACCTGGCATACCAGTCACAATAATCAGTTTCATTTTTCCCACCAGAAACCTCTCGCCTTCGTCTGACGATTATCCTTTAAGAATTCCCTTAGAGTCAACTATCGTCACTGTAATATGATAGATTTGACATATTAAGTCATGAAAGGGGTATCAAGATTGAGCGATATTATCCGAGCATTTCTAAGTATAGAAATTGAAGACCAAGCACTATTGTCACAGATTCAAAAGATTCAGCAGAGGTTAGACAAATCGTCTGCCAAGATGAAGATTGTAGAAATCAGTAATGTCCATTTTACCTTACGATTCTTCGGAGATACTCCAATGGCGAGATTAGATGAAATTAAGAAATGTCTTAATGAAGTCAGTTTCAAACCTTTTGAGGTTGAAATAGCAGGGGTTGGATCGTTCCCTAACAAACGAAGACCTAGAATAGTTTGGATTGGAGTCACAAAGAATGAATCCGAAGTTTTGAAACTCAAGAATGAGATTGATAATTCATTGGTTAATATTAGCTATAAACCCGAGAAGAGAAAATACACTCCCCATGCCACAATTGCAAGAATTCGTCATGTTACTGATTCGAAAGGGATAGCTGATAATTTGGAAAGCCTAGCAGAAGAAGAAATTGGAAAAATGACTATTAGTCATGTTACAATGATGAAAAGCACGCTCACATCAGCAGGTCCAATATATGAATCTCTTTGGAGCATTGGGAATAATGCTTGAATAGATGGTGGGCCGGGGGAGACATATTCCGATTGGAGGAATCCCAAATCGTTTGAACTCCCGGTCTCTTGCATTCTGTGACTTGAAGCTTGAGCTTTTCAGTCGCCCCAAGCAAGAATCATACCAAGCTAGACTACCGACCCATGGTACACGAAACCTGTGAGTTGTTCGTGACTGCAGTTGCCGTATTGTGGATTAAAGATAAACATTACCACTCTTTGGAGTTTCATTGAATATACTTAGAACACGTGTTCGGATATTTCTGAGAGAATTGTACCAGAGATTCAGATTTATCAGTATCTTCATCATTTCAATCTAGAATGCATCCAAAATGGAGACAGTCCTGTAATGGTCACTGATTTAGTATATCATGACATCTTTATCGAACACGTGATGTCGCGAAGCCACCCTGAAAGTCCAGAACGATTGAGAAGCGCAATGAATTCGATTAATGCTGCAGGTATCTTGGATGGGCAAGAGGTGAATCTGTTGACCCCCTCAAAAGCCCCTCTCGATGAAATCCGTTTACTGCATGGCAATGAGTATCTTGAGGATATAAGAAAGAAGTCAGAAAGAGGCGGCGGAATCTACACCATGGATACCTCTGCTAATGCATACACATACGATGCCGCTCTTTTTGCCGCAGGTGGGGGAATCAATGCAGTTGACAAAATCATGCAGGGGAAATCGGATAATGCATTTGTATTATGTAGACCACCTGGTCACCATGCAGAATATGAAAAGGCATTTGGTTTCTGCTTTATCAATAATGTGGCAGTAGCAGCTAAACATCTATTGGAGAAACACAACTTAAACCGCGTAGTGATTATAGATTATGATGCACATCACGGAAATGGAACACAACGAAGTTTTTACTCATCAAAGAATGTGCTCTATATCGGTATGCATCAGGATGGAAGGACATTATTCCCTGGGTCAGGATTTGTGGATGAAACAGGAACAGGTGAGGGTGAGGGATATA
>JBHLRT010000072.1:0-7350 GCA_048882305.1 Candidatus Thorarchaeota archaeon | reverse complement strand
CAGGGTCTGGTACAGAGGGCTTCAAACTCCCCTCCTAACCACGCGAATACCTACAAAGTAGGATACCTACTTTCCCTTTTTACCTCTGTACCGGCCTATCTTATTCATCTTCTAGTAAATTTGTAATTCTAATTCCGGGATTCTTTAATGGCAAGGATTCCAACTATGAAAATAGCAATCGCAACACCAAGGAAAGTGCTATAGATTATTGGTGGAGGTTCCTCGTGTGTCCAAGGAGGAAGAGGTGGATAATATGGTTTCACCACGATTGGCTCGATGTCGCTCATTCTTGAATGACCAAGTGTGTCATTAGCGAAGATTATGAAGTTCAGTCCTGTGCCATTTCTAGTTTGGTATGTGAGGGTGAAGTTGTATCTCTTTCCTTCTGGATGCATAACATGCTCTTCCCAAGTACTACGCACAAAATCATCACCTTCATGCCATATTTCTTGGATTAAAAGACTGGCTGTGTCGACACCGGAAGCATCCATGATTTTAATGACAAAAGTGAACGCCATGTTGGAGTCGAAAGTTCCAGGAGGTGAGTTGTATTCAAACCAGGGAGCTCGAACGTCATCATCAAAGAGAGAAGGAAATTCATCCACACTGCCAGCTGTACCACTTATGAAATATGGTACTTTACCATTCCAATCATAGTAGCTGTTATTTGTCCAATGATTGTTAGACAAAAATTCAAACTCAGTGGAATAATCAGATACACATTCACTCTTACTCCAGCCAAACCGATTATGAGATATAATATTCTTTGAGGAACCCGGACCGAGGAATATACCAGAGTTTACTTCTCCAATCACATTTCCTGTTATATTACACTTTCTGACACTGAATGCAGAAATTCCCTCCGAAACTTTGAAAATTGAGTTGTTACAAATGACGCTTCTTCTAGAGAGGGAACATTGTATTCCAACACCGTCAAGATATTCACCATAATAGCCATTCCTGAATTCGTTGTTCATTACTCTAATGTTGCTGCAATTTGAGAAACCTATCCCCAAAAAATCCGCACTTATTACACAGTTCTCAACGATAATATTTGCTGCATTTTCTATTATGATAGCATGGTAACAGCTATTATGTGGAGGCATGAACTCTCTTTCAAAGGTGCAATCACTGATAATGACATGAGAACTCGTGTTGTAGATGTATATTCCAATAATGTCAGGATCACCGAATATCAAATTTGATAAAACATAGGGTGAATCTTCAGTCCCATTCCCAGGCCATCCCTGTTCTACAAAATCGGCATTGGATGTAATTGCTACAACAGCATAGGACGACCAGTCTTGTGCATTATTGAATCGTTCATTGCTGGTTACTACTCCCTGTAAGAGATACGCATTTGATCTTACTAGACCTGACGATGAAACCAGTAGCATTAGCAGCACTATCGAAACGCCTTCTCTCCACATCACGAAGATACCTCTGTAGTCTTGGTGTATCTCCCTATTTAGTAATGTTGAGTATTGAAAAACACAAACCGCTGCTTCCCCTCTTTACCTCTGAACCGGCCTCTTTTATTGTTTATTAAAATGCAATCATTCACCAGAGTACCGGAGTTTTTGGTATCTTCCGTCTCGCACTCTAGCTACAGCCTTTTTGTCTTTCATCACCCAGATAGTCTGATGACCTTTCTCTTCCTTCCCCCACGGCGTTGCACCAAAAGGATTCTGCTCCAAAAAGGTATAGCCGCCAAGCTTAACGTAACGCATCTTGGAAGCTCGGGTTTTTTCGATAGGGTAAATTTCATACTCGATTTCCACCGATTCTTCATCAGCGAAAATTGCCTGGAAGATGAGGACTGCTATTGTTTTGAGATCCATTTCACTCATGGAAATATGCTAGTAACCTCGATAAGATTGTTACCACCAAGTAGAAAGATTCATACTGATTCAGACTCTAGTTTGAACAGATATGACGATGAGAGGTAGAGGACATAGACCCCGTAGAGTTTCGAGAAGAATATTCAGACCTTTTCGGCCATTTGCAAGAAGAAGGAAAGCTAGGGTTTTCCGAAGGCTTTTGCGGATTAGTGCTGGAACAGCTATGTTGTATCTGATTGCAGGAACAAACAGATCTGTCAAATTGGACAGAGAAGATGTAGATAGACTTGAAACTGATACAAATAAGACAGTAGATGAGATGGACGAGAAGGAGCTCTTAGAAGCCATGGAACGACTTGGTATAAAGTCAATCTCATTGACAGATGAGGAGAAACAACTTGTTTTGGTTGTCTGTTCGTATTGCGGACACAAGAATGAACAAGGGATTACCAAGTGTGAAAATTGTGGAGCAAGTCTCTAAGAAATCTACCACAAGTTAGGGGATAAGCGTTCAATGCACAGTGATAGACGAAGACCCCGAAATGGTCGGCGCAAAAAGAGACCTAGAGTTGTAAAGGAATTACTACGAATTGGAGCGGGACCAGCAATGTTGTATCTTGTTGCAGGTAGTGATAGATCAATCAAATTGTTGAGAGAAGATATGCAGAGACTGGAGAAAGATGTAGGAAAACACATCGAGGAGATGTATGTTGAGGAATTTGAAAGGGAGATGAAACGTTTAGAGATAGAAACAATGGCTCTGAATGAAGATGAGAAGCAAATCGCTAGACTAGCATCAAAGTATGTGCTAGCAGGATATTTCATTCTTTCAAATAACGAATAGCCATGATTCTTATTCTGACCTCGCATAAATTAGGTCAAAGAGTTAATCTAGTTTCATTCAGATAGTAGGACGGGGATATGAAACTCGTGAGAGGATGATTGAAGTGAGTAGACGGATTGGTCGTAGGACTGGAAGTATGTGTGTGTTAGCAATCATTGTGCTGGGAATTGGACTTGTCATTGCTTGGTTGAGTGGATTTGGATACCTACCATTTTTACCCCAAACTGTGGTCATGTTGACGATGATTGCCTTCTGTCTTATGATGCTGCTTTCTACAACCACAGCAATGGCTGGAACGGATTATATCGCCAGACAGAACAGATCCACCATACCAGAAGCACCAATGGATGAAATCTGTAGTCGCGTCATCCGTGACTTTCAGAGTGGAGAGGAAAAAATCGTTAGAGGGCATCCAAACTCCTCAATCCAAGAGCTTCTTGAAGATCATTGGCCGTTCAATGGGAAGGTAAGAGGTGAATGGTATGTGACTGATGAAAGAGGAAACGATATCACAAACTGGCCACTATCCAACTGGGAAGGCATTGCGACTATCAGGTATTCTACGGAGTGAGTTTCACTTCTTGATAACCAACAAAGGGCCATCTATTTTTACTGGGGTTTCTGGTGGAAGTTCCAATAGCCAGTCTTCAAGCTCTTCCATCTTTTCAAAACGAAGTAAGACAACTAATCTATCCAAAGGAAGGGTCTCATAACGTGTGATGATCTTCTTCAGTTGAAACATCCTGAAGGCTTCAAGCTCAGCTTTCTGCTCCTCTTCTCGGTCTTTCGATGAGTCAATCCAAGGACTCTCTTTCTCAAAATCCCAAACTTCCACATTTCCATCCATGGAACCAGTAATCACATGACGACCATCAGGTGTCACAACCATCGAATGAACATTCTCTGTTGAGGTTAGATTTTGAAGCAGAACTCCGCCTCTAAGCACCCATGCACGAACAGTCCCGTCAGTTGACCCAGTTATAACGTGCTGACCATCTGCTGTGAGATGAATCAAAACAATAGCTGTATTGTGGCCAGACATGGTCTTGAGTAATGTTCCAGTATCAAGATCCCAAAGATGGATAACCCCATCCTGTCCGCCTGTGAGAACATAACGTGAATCAGCAGTGATTGCTAATGCAGTTAAATGACCTTTGTGACCTTCAAGTGTCTTAATCTCAATGCCTAGCTCAAAGTCCATAATTATGCAAGAACCGGGTTTGGATGAAAGCGGAGCATGTTTGCTGCCAGCTAAGATGTATCGGTTATCAGGACTGATTTTTATTGAATAGATTCCAGAATCGAGCTGAGTTGTTCTGAGGATTACTCCACGATCGATATCCCAATAACGTAGTATCCCATCATCACCGCCCGTTACTATGTACCTTTGATCAGGACTCACAGCTACTGCATTAACATGAGCTGAATTTGGTGCAAGAGAAGATTTGAGCGATTTGTTTTCAAGATTCCAAATCTTTACAGCTAAGTCTTTATCCGCGATAGAAACGAGTGACTTCCCGTCTGGCATCAGAACCAATCCGTAAACAGGCCCGTTGTGCCCAACAAACTTGTGTATCTCTTTTCCAGAATTTAAATCCCATAGTCGAATTGTAGCATCCTGACCACCAGATACGACAGTCAAACTATCCTTTGCGATAGCTAGGGACCATACTGTGAATTCGTGTCCTTCAAGTTGTAGATTCGGAATTAATTCCCCATCCATGTACTCAGCTCCTCTCTCATTGTATTGTAGCCGTTAGAATAGCACCCGAATTAACAAAAGGTTGTCGCTTTGTTCACATCGAACTGATCTTGAAAACTAAAAAAAGAGTGGTGGGTGGCACCTTGTGCCACCACATGGTAAGCTGCACCTACTGTGTAGCATCGACAGTAATTTCTTTACTAAACTCAGCAGGTTTCATACTCTTCCTGAGTGACCATATGGTCATAGCGAAGAGGATAATGAGTGCTAGAACAGCAGCTCCTACTAGGACGATAGAACCACCGTTCTGTATCATTACAAGAACTGGTGCAAGTATCAAAGCTAGAAGGTTTACAACCTTGATCATAGGATTGAGTGCTGGACCTGCGGTGTCCTTCAATGGATCACCGATGGTATCTCCAACCACACCACACTTGTGACGTTCTGAACCTTTTCCAGTGTTGTTTTCAATGGAACGAGGTTCATCTTCGATTGCTTTCTTAGCATTATCCCAAGCACCACCAGTGTTCGACATGTACACAGCAAGAAGCTGGCCAGAAACAATGATTCCACCAAGGAATCCACCAAGAGCTTCAACCCCGAAGAGTATAGCAACTATAAGAGGTATTGAAACCGTCATAGCGGCCAGTGAAACGAGTTCCTTTTGTGCTGCTGTTGTAGAGATGTCTACAGCTCTATCATAGTCAGGTGGCCTAGTACCTTCTAAGACACCAGGAATCCTGAATTGACGTCTGACTTCCATCACCATCTCTCCAGCAGCTCGTGTCACAGCTTTGATGTTGACAGCAGAGAAGAGCCATGGCAGTGCTGCACCTAAGAGAAGTCCAGCAAATACCCTTGGGTCATCAAGGAACAGGTGACTCACAGGTGGTACCAGTTTTTCAAGTGCAACAACTACAAAGCTATCAAATAGGCTAACTGCTGCGATCACAGCGGATGCAATAGCCACACCCTTCGTAATTGCCTTTGTCGTGTTACCGACTGCATCAAGTTCCGCCATTGTCTTCATAGCTTGTTCATCGAAATCACCCGGTGATAGTTCGCCAATTCCTGCAGCATTGTCACTGATAGGGCCATAAGAGTCCATTGCCACATTGTTACCAGTGTGTGAGAGCATCCCGATACCAATCAGTGCAATCCCATATAGTGTCCAAAGGTTACCTGTAACAATATCAGCAATGGTCACACCAGCTGGGAGAATAGCAGCATTGATCACAAATGGTGCAATAGCAAGAGCTATTGGCGAGAAGAATAGAGCCCAAGCAATACCAAATGTTGCTACAATAACAACTAAGGCTGCAACGGTTGACTCGTATCCTGCTACAATACCAGATAGGATAAAGGTAGCATGTCCAGTATCGGCAGATTTCACAATCTCCTGAACTGGAGGCTTTTTCAACGACGTGAAGTAGCTGGTGATTGGATTAAATGATACAGCAAGCAAAACACCAACAGCAATGAGAATTCCAAAGCGTAAGTCCCCAACATAGAACCATGAGAGTATCAATGTGATTGTAATTGTGAAGATACTTGATGCCTCATATGACAGAAACATTGCTTTCTCTGCATAAACTGCACTTTTCCTCATTATCCTAGGCCACACAGGAACCATGATAGTTCCAATCATGGATGATATCACACCAATAGCCCTGACAAATAATGGAAAGACCACTACTGCCAGTGGTGAAATGAATGGGATTGGAATAAAGAATTGCTCAAATGCTTCAAGCATGTTAAGGTAAAGCACAATCGCAAGTATTAGAGCTGAAACAATTGTGACTTCATATGACTCAAAGATGTCAGCAGCCATCCCGGCGCAATCTCCAACATTGTCACCCACAAGGTCTGCTACAACAGCTGCGTTTCGTGGATCATCCTCAGGAAGCCCTTGTTCTACCTTGCCTACAAGATCAGCGCCAACATCAGCGGCCTTGGTATAGATTCCACCACCAACCCTCATGAAGAGAGCCAACAGTGTTCCACCTAGACCAAATCCAAGAAGGGCATCTGGTGCTGCGATTCCAAATATTATGAAGACGATGGTACCACCAAGTAGACCAAGTCCATCTGTCAGCATTCCAGTAAAAGTTCCACCTCTGTATGAGATTGTCAATGCGCGATTGTATCTATCTTCTCCTTCTCGAGTAGCCTGTGCAACCCTAATGTTTGACTCAACAGCAATTCGCATACCGAGCTGTCCCACTGCAAGTGAGAAGCTTGCGCCTACAATGAATGCTATTGAACGGCCAACTCCAACGAGGATTTTTCCCAACTCAGGAGTTGCAGCGAAGAGTCGTTCCGTTCCTCTCTCAGGAGTCGTTATGTATACGGTAAAGAAGAGAAGGATTGCAAGGACTATTATAATTGGGCGGATTGTCTTTAACTGTCGGTTCAGATAAGATAATGCACCTTCCTTGATTCCATTCCAAACCTTCTGCATCTGCTCAGTACCTTTGTCCTGTTCAAGGACACCTTTTCTGAGCCACCAGGCATAAACGAGACTTACTATCGCGGCTGCAATAACGGTGAGAATCATCGTTCGTTCAACGGGTGACATCTCTACCAAAAATGTCTCGAGTAATTGCATTTTGTCATTCACCACTTCAAGGGTTTCATGGCATCTCTCGACCGAGTGAAGCACGTGATAGCGTACTATCTCTCCCTTGTTGTTTCGATTTCCGCAAAGATGGCCCCCTTTAAGGATTACCTTACGACATTGCTTGACTAAATATAGATGTCAGTAGATATTCGCAGAAGCAACTTAAGACTGAATTAATTCATCATCTAAAGGCAACAACCTCAGAAATTGCATAGAGGAGTAGTTTGAAAGATGATTTCCAATATGTAATTGAAGAATGATGAGAAAAATGGTGGACCGAGCGAGATTTGAACTCGCGACCTTCTGGATGCAAACCAGACGATCTGCCAGGCTGATCTATCGG
>JBHLRT010000071.1:0-7381 GCA_048882305.1 Candidatus Thorarchaeota archaeon | reverse complement strand
TTGCGCGCGAGCCAATAAGAGATTGAATACAGTCATAATCAATAGGCCCCAGATGATGTCCACAACCACGGCAATTTCAAGTGATAAGAACCAAATTGGAATCACAAAAGTCAATGCAAAGATGAATTTTGCTAGAAATGTGGACATGGTTGCCTCCCAAACATCTCTTCCTGAATGTATTCCCTCGGATTCCTCAGACACATGCATGGCAACTGCGTCGGAAAAGGCATCAGCTATTGCGATAGCGACTATGGCTGCAATGACTGCTAAGCGAGAGCTTGTACTTGCATTCACACCAACAATCATTCCTAGCGTTGTAATGACTCCTGATGGTATACCAAAACTGATTCCTTTCTTAGTAGAGAGACTCATACTCAATCTCCGACCGTAAGCGTCCTATTAGATGTTTACATAATCATTAGACACAATTGGGAGGATTGAGGAACTTGGTCATAATGCCTGTTTCAAAACCGAAAAGGAGAAAAAATGACCCAAGAAGAGAGTGATGGATGATCGTGTGGCAACAATTCTGATGAAACTCTCTGAGGGGATAGCTTCACATCAATACGACCGCTGGATAGGGATTCTTACTTTATGGCAAAACAAGGCAATGAGGGAGTACATAATCAGGGAACTTCTCCCAAGAGGAAGTAGAGTTCTTGATATTGGCTGTGGAACGGGAAACTTACTTATCGAGGCTGGTCGAAGAGGTGTTAGAGGACTCGGCATAGACACCAACGAAGCAATGCTCGCGGTTGCACAGAAAAAGAGTAAGACGAGGAACCTAAGTCGTAGAGTGGAGTTTAAGCTTGGAAATGCATTGAACCTGGGTTTGGTTAGGAACTCCTTTGATGTAGTTGTTAGCACACTAATGATTAGCGAGCTTCAAGAGGATGAAGTACAGCAATTTGTACAAGTTGCTGCAAATCATGTAAAATCTGGTGGTATTGTTGTTATTGGTGGCGAGGGTGAACCCCGTGGCATATTCTTCGCTCGGATTATAAATCAAATAAGACAAGTCAGCTACTGGATTGTTGAAAAACTGACAGGATTGGGATATCATCCATATCATAAGGTAGCAAGGGCAATGAAAAACACAGGACTGATACTCAAGTACAAAGTCCAGTTCATGGGGGGACTTTTGGTACTCTATGTCGCGGAGGCGAGTTGATTGAAGAAAGGTCTGAAATATTATCTTTGTATTATCTTTAGTGAACTCATGTGGCCAGGTCTTGCGTTGAAGTGGAATCCGGGAATATATTCTTTCAACGAAGCTGATTCAGAGGCACCTGTTCTTGTCACTGTGAATTACTATCTCACTGTTCACCGGGTCATTCAATCCATTGAAGAACAGAAACTGAAATGTCATCTTCTTGTTGTTGACTCCCGCGGCATAAATGCATGGTGTGGTAGTCGCGGTGGTCATGTTGATACAGATTCAGTTCTAAACGAGATTGAGACCTCTGACCTCAAGAGTAAGGTTTCTCATAAAAGACTGATACTTCCTCAACTCGTTGCTAGTGCTGTTTCCAAATCAGTCCTATCAGACAATGGATGGAGAGCTGAATTTGGACCCGTTGAGATAGATGATGTTGGTCAATTCCTTGAGAATGACCACAAAAAGACACCAGAACAAAGTCATGTTACATTTGATCTGAATCATCGTCTTGAGGAGAATGTTGGTCATCTGGTGTTTGAAACTGCAATCTTTCTGATCATGACTCCTGTATTCTGGTTACTCGCATTTTTGGGTGGTCCATTGTCCGCGTGGTTTTCCTATTGGTGGTCAAATCTACTTTTCATATTAGGCGGTACATATCTTCTTGGGACATTCATGGCCTTGGCAGATCCGAAGATGCCAACATCATCAGGATTGGTAAGAGGATTCATCACAGGACTGCTATCTTTGCTTACTTGGAAGTTGATTCTTCTAGTGATGAATAGCACCCCAATTGTTTGGCTAGATGCATCGGGTTTGACGATTATGGGACTGTCAATGTATGTGGGATTCAACTGGGGAGGCGCTACACCCTACCTTGGGAATGATCAGATGATTCGTGACATCGCGGTGGGAGTGGCTGGACTCGCTCTACTGTTCGTACTTGGCTACTACTTTCCCGGAGGGATATTCTGAGGTGATATATCGATGATCATCTATAGTTATGATGCTTGCACAGGTTGCGAAGAATGCACAAAGGTCTGTCCGAGGGGAGTTTGGCATATAGTTCGTGAAAAGAATAAAGCTGAGCTTGTGCACCCTGACCGATGCATTGATTGTACTGCCTGTGAGTTTCAATGTGTACCTCGTGCGATACGGATTGAACGGGCATTGATTCCTAAGACTCCGATCATACTTAGAGACTAAATCTAGTTCCAAAGTCCTCTCCTTCTACTATGAGATGGACTCGCAAGAGAACTGTTTTTCATTATTTAATATCACGAATATGAAAATGCCGCTTTCACATCACAAGGATGGCAGGCAAGCAAGCCAAGTAGCTAAGCTCGTGTGAATGTAATTAAAGAAGCAAAAGCATGAAAGGCTTCCAGTCCTAAGTAATAGATGAGCGATGATTACCCGAGAGAAGAGAATGAAAAGAAGGCACTTGCTCTCTCTTTTTAGTAGACTTGGAAATATGAGATTTGCCAGCGTATGGACTGGAAAAGAGCGTCCACGTGGTTCATTCTACTACAATGTGTACAAACCTGTACGGAAAAGAAAACGAACCCCACGACTAATTCGTCATCGAAGGATGGATAGTGGTATCCATAATCACATGAGGAGGAGAGAAAGGACTCCTAGAGCCATTCGTCATCGATGAATCAATGTAACGGGCAATGAGGGATTTGACTTATTTCAATCTTGCAATCTTAGTTAACAATATTTAAATATCTGTAGAGTAGAGGGTAATAGTTTCTGAGGAACAAGCAATGAAAAAAGGATTGCTACTCTACATTCTAGTATTCTTGATGCTTCTCATCTCCTACAGTTTCACGTTCCTAGAGTTACTCGCACCTCTAGGTATTCTGATTCTACTCCTAGGCGTATTGATCATATGGAGAATGGAACAGCGGAAATTAACTGATTTGGGCTTTAACCGTCACAAATACTTAGTAAGATGGCTTGGATTAGGATTGATTTTGGGACTATTGATTCCACTCTTTTTTATAGTGATACAAGCTGGCTTCGGTTGGTTAAACTTGGAACCAAAAGTAGCCTCTGTGACTTTGTTTGTGATGGGAATCATTAGAATAGTATTGATTGTGTTAATGGAAGAGGTTGTCTTCAGAGGTTTCTTCATTCAAAAACTTGCAGTTTCTGAAAATCAATGGGCGGCAATTGTGGCTTCCTCAGTTCTTTGGTCTTTCCTTCATCTTCCCAATATGATTTATTCGGGTCTTTCTATAATTCCAATCATTATAGGCACAGTATCATTCGTGATTCTTGGTATTGCTTTGGGTTTCGTATTTCTCAATACTGGAAGTAATCTCTGGCTTCCTATTGGAATTCATCTTGGATACAACAGTGCATTTAGTACGATAGGGACTTTCTTCCAAGGGACCTTTTCTGCATCCTCATTGCTTGTGGGAGTGCCTCCGTGGGCCCCAGAATCGGGATTGGTTGGTATTCTTCTGGCTACAACGATACTAGTAGTCGTCTTGCTTCTCAGATTTGCATATTCAGTTAGACAGGAAAAATAGCATACTGGAAATTATTCAAGGATTTGACAATCAGACCTGAGAGAAAGGATTAACGGGCGAGGGAGATTTATTGTGACTTCCATTGTTGCAGGCTATTAATCAATTCACCCCTTCTATTTTTATAGTGGGTTTATCCATCAAATTTGGGGAGATTCATGAAGAAATCGTATTCGTTGTTGATACTGGGTGTGTTAGTGAGCGCGTCCGTGATTGGCATCATGACGGCGATCTCGCCGATGCTTGAACTCCAGAAAACATCAACGAATCTAACAGCATTTAGCCCTCAGAGTCCAATTCTGATTATGTCGGACTCTAGCTTTGTATCACAGGGTTGGCCGGGAAATGGTACGCAACTCTCACCGTATGTCATCGAATCACTTGAGATTTCCACGGAAGACACCTGTATCGAAATAAGAAACACAAATGCTCATTTCGTGATTCGAAACTGTACTTTGTCGTCACCAATTATTGGAGAAGGAACTGGAATTCATATTGAAAATGCCCATAATGGAAGAATTGTGAACTGCACCATATCCTCTCTTGATACTGGAATCTACGTACTTGCATCCGATTATTGTAGCATTACGAACAACACAGTGAGTGAGTGTTCCAGTAATGGCGTCGAACTTACTTCAAGTGACTACAGTACTGTGATCGATAATAGGGTCATGGATCAAGACGGCTATGGCTTCTATTTTGCGATACTGAGCAACTGTCTGATAAGAAATAACAGTATTTCCAATTGTAAAGAGATGGGGTTTGGTTTAGCATCTACAGTCGACTCCAATATTGTGGACAATGTGATTGAAGATAGTGGCAGGTTCGGACTCTACTTTGCAGGCTGTTTGAACTGTACTTTCATTAATAATACACTGGAGGATGGTGGATTCGGAGTCAGTTCGGTTTATGACACCAATTGGATTCAGAATTTTTCAGGGAATGTGGTAAATGGTAAGGCATTAGGTTATTTCATTGGTAAAAACCATACCATTCTTGATGGGACTCAATATGGTCAGGTTTTCTTGGTCTACTGTTTCAATGTGAGTATAAGTTCGGGGGTTTTTCTCAACTCATCGGTCGGGGTCAGTCTGTTCTCTTGTGCAAATTGTTCTGTTGAGAACACTGAGATCAGTGGGAATCTATATGGACTTGACTTACTTGATTCAGAAGACACAACTCTGACGAACAATACCCTCGTCAATTGTGGTGTTAGATTTGAAGGTGATGAGGATAAGCACTGGAGAATTACTGCCACAGGGAATTCTGTCAATGGGAGGCTATTCGGGTACTTCCTCGACAAGGACAACTTGGTGATTGATGGGGCTGGCTATGGTCAATTCATACTCGTTAGTTCAAGCAATCTTTCAATAACAAACGGGACTTTCGATTCAGTTACTGTTGGGTTCACGGCATACTCTAGCTTCAACTGTAGCATCAGTGATGCCTCATTCACCAATAACTATCGTGATGGAATGGTGTTCCTTGGCTCAAACAACTGTACTATGACAAATGTGACCAGCACTGGGTCTCGGGGTAAAGGAATAAGTCTTGATGCGTCTAACTACACTGGTGTAGTTGATTGTAAGATTCATGGAAACCGAGACACTGGAATTTGGGTCTATAGCTCTGAGAGTTTTCTCTTTGATTCTAATCAGATCTATGATAATAGAGCTGGTCCAATCTATCTCTATGGTACATACTATGGCAGAATCAGCAACAACTCAATTCATGATAATCCCGGACGATTCAGACTCTATGTAGTCAACTGGTTAGAGATTGTCAACAACACCATTTCTGGATCTCTGGTAGATGGCATCTACATGGATTACACATCAGGTGTTGTGATTGTTGGTAACAAAATCTACGGGAATACAGTCTATGGACTGAATGTGAGATCCTATGCTCTGTTTTCCGAGATATACAACAACATGATTGGCTTCAATGGAGGAGGTAATGCTGTTGATGCTGGAATGTTCAATGATTGGGATGATGGAATAGGTACTGGCAACGTTTGGTCAGACTATTCTGGTACAGGAGTTTATTCGGTTGGAGGAATGGGAGTGGACAACTATCCTCTAGGATTCCTCACATGGCAAGATGATGTGGAGTACATTGTTGGTTCTGTTGTCCCACCAATCACGTGGGATGTGAGATTGCCAAATCCAGAATCGTACACGTTATTCTGGGATGGAACTCCAATTGTTCATGGGTCACTGAACTCCTCTCTGGAACACATATCCAAGTCAATCGAAGCTCTAACTATTGGGAGCTACAATCTGACTATTGTTGTGACTGATGAATCGGGATATAGTCTGGTTGATGAAGTTCTTATCACTGTCACTAACGAACCAGTGACAACAACCACTACTACAACTACAACGACAACTCCAACTACGACAACTGAAACATCAACTCCTACCGATACTTCTACCCCTACAACACCAACAACTACGGCTACTGAAACAGAAAACCAACCAGCACCAAACATTTCAATGGTGATAATCATAACAACTGTTGGAGTCTTAGGTGTAATCGTGATTATCCTGGTAGTAATAGTCAAGAAGAAGTAAGATAGCGGGCCGGGCGGGATTTGAACCCTCGAATATTTATTTCCAAGAGTATCTTCGAGTCAACAGGTATGGAGTTGATGAAAATGGACAAATGGAAATATTTTGACATTACACACAAGCATCATGTACTCTGTAATCCAATGAGTGAAGAGAAATTCGAACGATTCTGTCTACTTCTCAACCTACCAAAAGACACTCGAATTCTTGATATCGCATGTGGAAAGGGAGAGGTCTTAGTCAGACTGGCAGAGAAATATGGAATTTCAGGGGTGGGAGTTGATCTATCTCCATTTTGTATCAAGGATTGTAAGAAGAAACATCTCGAGAGAGTTCCTGAATCCGATTTAACCTTCATTGAATTGGATGGTGCTAAGTATCGACCTGAATCAGGAGAACTATTTGATGTTGTAATGTGTTTGGGAGCAAGCTGGGTCTTTGAAGATCATGTTGGAACATTGAAAGCACTCAAGCAGATGGTAAAATCTGGAGGTCTTGTGATTGTTGGTGAACCTTTTTGGTTGAAAGAGCCTGATACTGAATATCTTGAGATGACCAAAATGACTCGTAGTTCTTTTCGACCGCATGAAGATAATGTGTATCAAGGTGAAGAAATGGGACTCACATGCCTCTATACACTTGTGTCTAACAAAGATGATTGGGATCACTATGAAACTCTTCAGTGGTGGGCTGTTGACAATTATATTCAGACGCATACGGATGATCCCGATAATCAGGAGCTTCTCGAGAAAACAAAGACAGCCAAAGATATCTACCTAAAATGGGGTAGAGATACTATCAGCTGGGGAATATACATTTTCAGAAATCCATAAAATCAAGATGGCGGGCCAGGAGGGATTTGAACCCTCGACCAACAAGTCTCTCTTTCACTCAAGAAATTTGAATGAACTAAGAGCCTGTCGCTATACCTGGCTTAGCCACTGGCCCGTGGTTTCGCCTCTGCTCTGTTTCAGGATATAGAGCTTTCGGAATATTCGCCCAATCAAATTAGTATACTGACTTCCATCAGTGTCTACTTTTCTTATGGTTATCTACTGTGAGGTATGTTGTAGAATAGCTTGAAGTATCTCTGGAACTCTCTCAGTTGGAAAGCT
>JBHLRT010000070.1:0-7407 GCA_048882305.1 Candidatus Thorarchaeota archaeon | reverse complement strand
GAATCAGTAAGAGAAGGAGATGTTGTGGAGATAGATATCAAAGGTAGAATGAGAAAGGCTGAGGTCACAAAGTGGCCATTCTATGACTCAGCAGTCTACGGTGGATCACGATCCCAATAACCAAACTCATTTAAACCGAGTCAGCTCACCGCAACATGTTGGTGGACCGAATGAGTGACACCGAGGTTAAGGATGATAGAAAATACAGCAAGGATCACGAGTGGATTAAAGTCGAAGGCGACCTGGTTGTTGTCGGCATTACAGACTTTGCCCAAAACTCACTCCATGAGATAACATTTGTTGAACTCTCAGAGGTTGGTACTGTTTTAGATGCCAATAGTGAGTGTGGGCTTGTCGAATCCATGAAAGCATCATCAGACATCTTCTCGCCAGTTGGTGGAGAGATTGTCGAGGTAAATAGTGAGCTGGAGGACGCTCCAGAGATAGTTAATGAAGATCCGTATGGGAAGGGTTGGATGTTCAAGCTCAAACCATCGAACCTTGATGCTGACATTGCAGGTTTAATGGATGCATCAGCATACAAAGAATTCATTGAGTCTCTTTAGATTCAGAAAATTCATTGAAAGAGCATCGGAATGGTATCATGAACCACTTCGATGCTCCATTCCTGTACCGAAAGGTGTTTTTTCATATAGGACGAATTTACAATTAACAACAACCTTTTTAGCGAATCGAAAAATCGCTGCTGTCAGTTCGAAACATCTCGGAGACTGTACCATATATGTCATTTGGGAAATTCAGAAGGTCTACAGGAAGATTTCTACGTAAGGTCTTCCATAGACCGAAATCAAAGATTTCACGCGGTTCAATTATGCTAGTTGTGACTCTTCTCCTGATATTCACAACAGCCCTACTACTACGTATTGAACCACTTTTCAACTCACAGCCATTGGTGCGCGCATTCGATCCATGGTTTCAGTTAAAAGTGACAGATTATGTGACCGAGAACGGATTCGGAGCTTTCTTCACATGGTATGATCATACCACATGGGTTCCATTTGGTCGTGATATGGCACAAACAAGCTATATTGGTGTTCCATTCACAACCGCCTTTTTCTACTTCCTTCTAAATGGTATTGGAATCCAAGTTGATGTCCTAACAGTTGCTCTACTCCTACCTGCTTTCATGGGTGCATTAACTGCAATTGTTGCTTTCTTCCTTGGAAGAGAATTATCAAATAATACTGTTGGACTTTTTGCTGGTTTGTTTACAGCATTTATTCCTGCTTTCATTACGAGAACAGTCGCAGGTTTTTATGATAACGAGTTCATAGGCGTCTTCGCTATTATACTAACCACTTTTCTATTCATTAGAGGACTGAAACGAGGCTCTATCATTGCATCAATTGGTGCAGGTCTTTCCCTAGGATATTTACAGGTTTCTTGGGGCGCAGCAGACTTCATGCTTGGTCTTCTCGCATTATACGGTTTCCTGATGTTAGCGATTGGACGATATAGCCGCCGTCTCCTAACCACATATCTCATGACAGTAATGTTAGGCATTTTCTTGGGATCACTCATTCCTAGGAATGGCTTTGCTAGCTTGACCAGTTTCGCCATTGTTGCTCCCATTGGTGTTGGTGGATTACTGGTGCTTTATGAGCTATGGTTAAGGTTTGGAGGATATCGTGAAACCACTGCAACTGTACTAGCGCCGCATCTCAAACCAATACTCACTGGTTTGATTGTCCCCATTGTTGGTATTGGTGGTTACTTACTGTACTCAAGTGGAATGGATCTCGAAATCGACCCATACAATTCAAATCCTCTGATTCAGATTGGTTCCAAGTTTCTCACAGTAATCAATCCATTCACACGTTTAGATCAGAGAATTCTTGCGTCAGTTGCTGAGCATCTTCCAAGTCCATGGGGTAGTTTCTACAACATTCTTCTTATCCTGATATTCTTCTTCCCCTTAGGGATGTATTTCCTATTCAAGAGAGGACGCGATGAAGACTGGCTTATGTTGCTCTATGGCCTGACATCTGTATATTTTGCAGGTAGTATGATTCGCCTGAATCTGATTCTGGCACCAGGAGTAGCAGTACTTGCAGCTGTGGCGACATATAATATTCTAGCACCGTTTGCAAAGGTCGTCAGTCAGAAATCCGTCTTTGAGAGGCGGAGGTTCAGAATGAGCTCGTCATTGACATCGGAGCACGCACTTACAGCATTTGCTTTTGTTGCATTGCTTCTATCAGTCAATATTATTCTGAGCGTCCAATATGTTGACCTGCAGGTTGGAAATCCAGAGTTTGCACAATCCGACCTCTCAGCTACTGGACAAGCAACTGACTGGCAGACTGCCATGACATATATCCGAAATGTCCTGCCTGATGATGCCGTGGTTGCTAGTTGGTGGGACTATGGCTATTGGATAAACAGTGCGTCTGGCAAGGACACGATAGTAGATAATGCAACGTTTAACGCCACGCAAATAGCGAAGATGGGGTATGCGCTCATGGCGCTTAATCTTACTGAGTCTCTCAGGATTTTCAAGAGTTGGAATACGACTCATGTCCTCGTTTACTTTGGACATCGTTACTCCGGATTCGGCGGTGACGAAGGCAAATGGCCTTGGATGGTCCGTATTGCAGAAGACAAGCTTGGTAGTGCGCTGATTAATGATGCAACCTATCTAGGTACAAATGATGCCACTCTTGAAGCATTCTACTCGTCGACCCTATTCAAGCTCCTGGTTTATGGAGAGCCTCGTGATGAAACAGAGGCTGGTACATTGGGTCTATCAGATGCCAGGGTTAGCGCTGACCAGATTCTATGGCAGGATACTGACTGGACTGATCATATGCCGGTTGATCTGTATGGAGCATTCTCTGCACCTTACTACAGCTCTGGATATGGTACGGTGAAAATCTATGAGATTGATTATACCATGTATAATCAATGGCGGAATAGGACACAGGCTGATTGGGTACTTGGTCTAACAGAAAACAACCTGAATGTCAATATTGATGGAGTACTCTCAGGTGCTGAGCCCGATTTCCCAAGCAATACAGTATCGTTCGGTGGAGGCTATGAGGCTAAGGTCTATACTCACTCGAATGGTACCCACATGTACTACGGAATCCAAATGGACAATTACACCCTTGGTGATGATGCATTTGGTCTCCAGATTGCTCCACTAGATGATCCTCTCAAGTCTGATCTAAGAATCGTGAACTACTATGGTCAAGACTATGATGGACACGTCCGTTATGATGGGACTTGGGCGGAGGATTCCACTGGTACGGACTCTTCAGAGTTTGCTACAGGCGACCATGTGATTGAGTTCCTAATCCCCCTGGACGGAGGCGACCCACAAGACCTACCAATGTCTCCTGGTATGAACTATCAGATCCGACTGCTCTGGTGGAACAATATTGACCATGCAGAGCCCACCTTTAGGTCTACTTGGCAGACCTTCTGGGTTCCAGTCGAACTCCATTAGAAACAAGCAAATAAACTGGCGATTGGTCTAGGAATCAATCGCCTTGTTCTTTTCTTTTGTATACAGTTTTCACTCTGACGAAACTTGCTGAGCTTTGCGTTTTGCCTTCCTACGATAGACACCATATTTGTCCTGAGGACTATACTTTGGAGGCTTAGGACTTAGAACAACTCCATTGCATTTTGGACATTTTTTCTGCTCAAGTGTGTATTCACCACAATTACTACACTTGTAAAGATGAGTCATTGAAGACCCCCCTATTTTCTTAGAAAACTAATAGTGCCTGAACCACTCTCTACTGTCTTGGTGACTAATCCGAGGATGTCAGAGAGTAGATCTTCAGCCTCTTTGTAGTCCGGACTTACAATCCTTAGTTTGTATCTTGGCGAACCGAGTGTATAAATCTCGGTCGTTGACTTATCTCGCTTCTTTCCCTCATCAAGACCTTGCGACAATGCTTTCTTGATTACCTCAACACCATTTGGTCCAGGAACTATTATTGTCATCTCTCCATCTATCTCAACAGATGGAATCTCAATCCTCTGTTTTGCAAGGTCTGCAACTTGCTTTCGCAGCTTCTTCGTGGCAACGACATTTTCAAAAACATCAACGCCTCCATCTGCGGCGCGTTCAAGTCCTTTGTAAATCTCCCCGAACTCATCCTCAATTGGCCAACCAATCTTCTGATAGACATCTTCGAGCGACATGTCATTTTCTTTAGCTATAAGTTCGAGAAGTTTCTCAGCCTTCTGGGCTCGTTTCCACTCGTTGTTCTTGGTCCTCTTTGTTTCAGCAGAAACTCTTCGGAGCGAACAGTCAATGTGCATCTTATCGACATCGACCTTGAGAACCTTGACCACAACACGCTGATTCTCATGAATGTGATTTCTAATGTTCCTGACCCATGTGCTGCTAATCTCAGAGATATGAATAAAGCCCTCTTTATCTCCATACTCAGGTAGAGTAACATATGCTCCGTAATTCGCTACCTTTGTGGCCAATGCAATGGCAAACTCGTCTGGTTGTGGCCATTCAGCACGTTTCAGGACCATTTTATTTTACTCCCTATGGAAGTACCTCAATCTCTCTGGCTGTGGGCTCCAGTCTAGCCTTTCCACCGCTGGGCTTAGCCAGTACCTTGTCACACTTTAGACATTTTACTTCTGTGGTAGCATGTCCGAAAATAATCTGTTCGTTCTCGCAGTCAAGGCATTTTACCTTGAGGAATCGCGATTTTGGTTGTTGAACAATCTCGTCTTTAGGCAAATCAATCACCTACGTTCTTAGAACCTCGACCTTCTTCATTCGTATGCTCTTGGACTGGATTATGTGGTCGCAGTCCTTACACTTCAACTTCAGAACGGTCTTCTTAGTAGTCTTGGCGAACCTTTTCTGGATTGCTTTAGGAAAAGATCCATAGCCCTTCTTCTTCCTATCCATTCGACGCTCTCCCTCGGCCATGCTTCTCCTTTTGCCAGCCTTTCCTATGGAAACACTGTGTACCGTGTACTTCTTGCACCGGGGACAGTATTTGTTCAGTTCGCTCTTTATATTCATCAATAGTCACCAGTCTTGACCGTGCGAAACGGCCTAGAGTCCTTTATAATCGTTAGGGCATGTTCCTTCTGCATCGGGGCTCTGTTCAGAACTATTATGACGCGTTGGCAGCCGCCAGTGCCGCGATGTGCGCTATCACTGTCGCTATCACCAGTATCCCCGCTAGGATCACTACCATCGTCGGTCCTACCTTGATGCCTGGCGTCTCGTCTTCGAAGAATCTGATCAATCCAGCGCCTCCGCTGGGCATCGGACCTTCCCCACGTTTCTTTCTCCGCTTTTTTGCGCTTTTTGGCATCAAGTATCACCCACGTAAAGGATGGCTTCCCTCACCGTGTTCGGTTTATTAACTCTTCTAATTGTAGATAAAGAGTTCCGTTCTCAAAGGTGTTAGTAGGAATAATCATGACGCTCTCATCAAGCTCTCAAGTGCTCATTTCCTCATCGAGTTTCTTGATAGATGAACGCGATGCTAAGTAATCAGCAACAATCTTCTTGAGCTGACGACAGTCCTCTCTCTTGCACGAGTACTTGTGAATTTGGTCACTTCGAGTTTCAATAACGAGAAACTCTTCTCCGGTTAGCATTCCTCGTGATTCTGTTCGTACCGCTCGTATCATCATAAAGTGATAGACGTGATTTCTTGGATCTCTCACATCCATTAGTGATGTCTTAGGTGTTGTTTCGTTAGCTGCAAGAAACGCAAGTGCTTCATGCGACAGGAATAGTGTTCCAGGTGTGGTAACCTCTCTCCGAATTCCAAGATTCAGATCTTCATACGTATAAAGTGACGTAGTTGCCGAACCTATCACTTTCTCCCCAGTATTGAGGTCCCTCCTTATTGACATCACTTACCACAGTGGTAGTGAACACCGATTACAGATATGAAGTTAGTGTGGAGAGTTCGTTTGATTCATATTTTCCTCAAGTACATTGCTCATCTAGGAACGTAAGAGGACATGCTTCTAGCAAAAATCACTTATCTCCATAGGACAAATGGAATACTTGTGGAGGGAAGCGTGACATGATTCCAATGTCCAATCAGCCGATTACGCCATTCGTAGCAAATGCAATCCCTGCAGCTGTGTTTATCGCTCTATTAATGATCTACATCATTTCGAGAAACGAATGGAAAAGGGCTGGACCGACACGGAAACAATATGGATATATGGTCCTTACACTTCTATTGTCACTGATTCCCTTTATTGCATTGCTACCGTTGCTAGACTGGCTTGCATTTCTCTTTCCATTCGTTACATTATATTCGCTGCTTTTCATTATCGCCATTGGTACTAGAAAGAGAGAAGCATCTCCAGTGTAGATGTGACTTCCATATCTCTGTCCTACGCCACGAAGACCACATGACTCTTCGGACAGACACTCAGACTTTTCTTACACATCAAGCAACTATCATTATACTTCTTGTAGAATGCCCTAGAAAAATCAATCTCCTGTCCCCTGAATCAGAAACCAGATTGACATTTATACAAATGATTTGTTAAATAGTTACATCAATTGAGGGAGTCGCATGTCGCAGTTTCAAGAAAATATTACGCAAGAAAAACCTGAAGCGAAGAAGACGAATACTGATTGGTTCCAATTACTAGCTATAGGTCTAGTGCTTATAGCTCTTGCAGGCTTAGATACTAGTGTGTCAATCTGGGTAGACTATCTTGACTATGGTTTCATTCCTGGTGGAGTCATTGCTTTGATTCTTGCTGTTTTCGAGTTTTGGAAGCAGAACAATTCCGAGACTGATACTGTTGACCACGACCGATCTGAAATATTGACGAAATCGCGCATCTTGACTATTCTCATTATTGTAGCTCTGTTTACTCCACATGCTATTGGAATTAGCGGTACGAGATTCGAGTTGATAGCAATATTCTGGATGCTGGGATATCTATCACATAGTTCGGATTCAATAGGTTTCTACCCTGCTAATTTTCAAGTCATTTTCCTACAATTCTTGTTTATTTTTCTCTTTGTTGGAATCATCACTCTCCAACGAGATTATATGACCGATAAACTCTCGAAATGGACAGTTTTAGGTGCACTTGGAATAGCTCTGATGATTCATGAAATACTGTTGATACTCCCTCCTTGGAGTGTGAGTTTTGGTCTATGGATTCCAGTTCCAATTTTCTATATGTTGAACATACTAGTAGTAGTAAAGCAAACTGAATTCAAGGCAAATGAAATCAAAAATGCTGAAGCAACTGTACATAGTCCTGAAAGTGGTCCAGCTCATCAAGAACAGTCATCGCGAATATGATAAAACGTGGAGTCACGTTCGATCCTACATCGGATATAGCGGCTCCGGACATTCACACGGACTCTTTTTACACTTTGAGCAGCTATCATTGTATTTCTTGTAGAAT
>JBHLRT010000069.1:0-7456 GCA_048882305.1 Candidatus Thorarchaeota archaeon | reverse complement strand
GCTCTAATAAGGGAGCCCCTATTGCTAAGATGGAGAGAGTGAACCAGGATGGATTGCGTTCTCGAAAACTAGCACACAGCGCTTTTGCGAGTCCTTTATAGAGGACACCATCTTGGATTTTTTCACCCCTTCAGTATCAAGAGAGGTTTCTGGATATGAGTGATTTTACAAAGATTGAGAAGAAATGGCAGAAACGTTGGAGAAAAGACAAGGTCTTCGAGGTTGACCCAGATCCGACACGGAAGAAATTCTTCTTGACCGTTCCGTATCCCTATGTGAATGGAGCTCTTCATATCGGTCATGGTAGAACGTATACAATTGGCGATGTAATTGCTCGGTACAAGAGAATGCAGGGCTTTAACGTGTTATATCCAATGGCATCACACATGACTGGTACTCCTATCCAAGGGATGGTCGATAGGGTAAAAGCAGGAGACAAAGTCGCCATTGAGCAATACAAGCGCGACTTACGTTTGTATTTTGAAACAGAGGATGAGGTGGATGCTCAACTAGCCAAGTTCACAAATCCCTGGGTCACAGCTTCCTTCTTTGCTAAGGTAATCTCTCAGGATTTTGATGCATTAGGGTATAGCATCGACTGGCGGCGAAAGTTCACAACAGGTGACAAGGAATACAACAAGTTCGTTGAATGGCAGTATCAAAAATTCATGGCGAAGGGCTACATCAAACAAGGTAATTACCCATTGTTGTATTGCCCCAAGGACGGAAATCCAGTTGGTGAGGATGACCTATTAGAAGGGGCTAGTGCCAAGGTGAAGGAGTTCACCGCAATCAAGTGGCCTTTTGAGGACGGGTTCTTGGTTGCAGCTACATTAAGACCGGAAACTATCTTTGGCGTCACCAACATGTGGATCCATCCAACAAAGAAGTATGTTTGGGCCAATGTTGATGGAGAGAAATGGGTAGTTTCTAAGGCCGCAGTTGAGAAATTAAAATTACAAGCGAAAGATGTTGAAGTCCTAGAAACATTTCCCGGTTCGAAAATCATTGGGAAAACCTTCCAGGCAATTCATGACGGACACGATATTCCAATCCTACCCGCAGAATTTGTTGACGTGAACAATGCTACTGGAGTTGTGTACTCAGTACCAGGCCATGCTCCATTTGATTACATTGCTTTACGAGACTTGTGGGAAGACCCCACTGGTCTGGACAAGTTTGGCATCACTGCAGATGACGTTCGAAATATTAGCATCATCGGTATGATTGACATAAAAGGATACAGCGAGTTCCCTGCCAAAGATGCAGTGGAGAGCCGAAGCATCAAATCCCAGCATGAAGATGAGAAGCTAGAAGATGCAACACAGGAAATCTACAAGGCTGAATTCTATGATGGCGTTATGAAGGATAACTGTGAGCAATTCTCAGGTAGAATGATAAAGGATGTCAAGGAAGACGTGGTTGAATGGATGAGGTCCATCAACAGAGTAGATGTTTTCTACGAACCAGATGAACGTCCAGTTATCTGTAAATGCGGTACTGATGTCCAAGTTGGTGTTTTTGCAGGTCAGTGGTTTCTGGACTATACTAGTCCGGGGTGGAAAGAACAAACAAGAGCTGCTCTTGCAGCAATGGAGATTGTACCTGACCAGTTCAGAGTCCTATTCGAAAACACTTTCGACTGGTTGACACAGCGTCCTTGTGCTAGAAGACGTGGGATAGGCACACGACTACCCTTCGACCCTGACTGGATCATTGAGTCATTGTCAGACTCAACAATCTACATGGCTTACTACACCATCGTTCATCACATTAGAGCTAACAAGTTGAAACCCAATCAATTGACCCAAGAGTTCTTTGATTATGTCTTCCTTGGAAAGGGTACCCCTGAAAAGGTAAGTAAGATGACCGGAATTAGTACGAATGTTTTGAAAACCATTCAAAGCGAATTTCGCTACTGGTATCCCAACGATCTGCGTCACACAAATCCAGCTCATATTCCAAATCATCTGAGCTTCGCGTTGTTCCACCATGTCGCAATCTTTCCAGAGAAATATTGGATTCAACGTATCAGCATCAGCGAGTATCTGGTTATGGCTGGAGGAAAGATGAGCAAGAGTAAGGGTAGTGTAATACCGCTAGTTGAAGTCCCAAAGAAGTATGGTGCTGATGTCTTCCGTGTATATGCTTTAGCAGCTGCTGAACCTGCTTCTCTTATGGAGTGGCATGAACGTGATGTGTCCGCAATGATTGGAAGAACTCGTCAGTTCAAGGAACTCATGTTCAAATACTCAAAGAAGACTCCTAAAGTCTTCACCAAGAAAGAGAATCCGACCATTGCCACAAGATGGATTGTTTCGCGAGTAAACACAATGGTCGAGAAGTGCACTAATATGATTGAGAGCTTCCGTCTGCGTGACTATGCTATCATGGCAACATCAGAGATGATACGCACTGTGAATCAATATCTAAAGCGTCCCGGAGTCCCCAAAGATGAGCTTGATGCGACCATGGCTTATGTGTGCGATATATGGGTCCGTTTGGCTGCTCCATTGATGCCACATATGTGCGAAGAGATTTGGTCAAAGATGGGTCACCAAGGATACATCTCACTAGCAGACTGGCCAAAAGCCAACAGGAAACTGATAGACCATGAGGTTGAAACTGCCAACGAAGTTATTGAATCAACCATCCGTGATACAAGAGAAATCATGAAGCTAATGAAAGGTAAGAAACCCAAGAAGTTGTACATCTATGTGGCCCCTGAATGGATGTTCAAAGCCATGAACAGTATTAGGGAAGCAAACTTACCTATCATTATTAGCGATATCATGAAACATCTGATGTCAAATGAAGACTTCAGAAAACATGGCAAAGAAGTGAAGAGTATTGTGGACCGGATAGCCAAGGAAAATGGTCTGTGGGATCATTCATCAAGTTCTAGGAGTGAGATAGCTGCATTGAAAGATTCTCTCGGTCATTTGAAATCTGAGCTGGGTGTTGATGTGGTCATTTATAGCTCTGAAAAGTCTGAGTACGATCCACAAAGCAAATCACGTTTTGCATTACCTGGTCGAGTTTCACTATATCTGGAATGAGGGATTTCTATTAGGAATTCCCTCCATTCTTCTCTTTCTTCCATACATAGATAGAAAGCGCAAGTAGATATCCAATGATGGCCCAATAGATTGCCCATTCGAGAGTAATTCGCATCGAGAAGTCTGGTCTTGGGTCAAGACTAAATCCATCAAAGGGGCCGTATAAGAAGAGTGCAAATATGGACATATTCACAAATCCGCCCACCGAAAGAGCTCTGTTTATCCTTACTTCCCTCTGAGCTAGTATTGCTATGGCCCATAGTAGAGTCATGATCATCCCGCTAAGGAAGAATGAGAGTGCAGTAACTGAATGTGCATAGAGGTAGTTCATCGGGAATATTCCAACCAGCGATACTGAAACGGATGAGTAAACTCCACCTACAGCAGCTAATTTCCCTAGAATGTTTTCAAGATACAGACCGAGTCCTATCATGAAGGGGATGAAGAGAATTCCTGCTAAGAAGAGTCCTATGTTGAACATCCAAGCCAGTTCGGAAACCCCTAGTTCTCCAAGTTCAGATACTGCATGATTGAACATTGAATACGGCTCTCCCTCAGCTCCTGTGTAGAATAATTGTGGGGTTAGAACAAACACTAGTCCCACCAATGATGCAACCATTCCCCATAACGGGAAATGTTTCTCATCCACGGCCTCTCTTAGATTCATAGACTCAACTCGGTTTTCTCAGAAACAAAACCACGAGATAGATTTTCTGGAATGATTAGTAATTCCTACCCTCGCTAACACCAGTTGCAGAAATCGCAACAAAGCATTCGGAGATTATGTCATAGCTACGTATATTTAGCCATTACAATTGATGCCCTATGACCGTGTTTGATACCTTGTAACTAGTGGGGCCTCCTTGTAATGCAAGCAACAGACCTAGTATTTGATATTGTTCTCCTCTTCACATTCATAACTTTCTATGGGACAATAGCCTGGGGTCTGATTCGCTATTCGAAGAGACAAGGTTACCGGCTCTGGGCGATTGGATGGCTGGTCTATACACTTGGCGCCTTACAAGGTGGATTTGCGTCAACGCAATCCGGACTTGCTCTGATAGATATATTTGCAATCAATACTATGTTCATTGGAATCACACTGATTCTAGATGGAATACGAACAACAGAACTTACCAGAAAGCGGCTGCAATTCTATGCGGCTGGTATTATCTTCTTTTCATGTCTCTTACTTCTTGGATTTGTTTTTAGTCTAGGATTTCAATATGTTTTCATACCCTTAGGCTTCTATGTCGTTTACGTTTGTCTGTCTACCGCTCGAACTGTACTTGGTTTTGAGAGCCTTGGCGATACGTCCAATTCATGGCTTGTCCTTGGTCTTCTTATTTGGGCCAGTTCCTGGTTGGTAGTACCCTTCACTATCCCCGCTTTTCAATACTTTGATCTCTTCGTAATTCTTCAAGCTGTGGGAGTCATAATTACTGGTTCAGCAATGCTTACAATGTTTGCAGGAACTGTCACTAAAGACCTTGAAACGCAGTATCACATTTCCCAGATTATATCTGGATTAGTACAGCATGATATCAGAAATTACATCCAGACTGCTCGGCACGCGCTCGAACTTACTGAAGGCTCAGATGTTGTTGAAAACCATTGGATTGATATCGCGTCAAATGTTTTGGTTGATGCTGGCCACTTCGTTGACGAGATGAGAGACATCTCCACATCAATCGGTCAAGTAAAAACGGTTTCTGAAAAAACACCTTTACTGATTGCTGTTAATAAGGCTAGAGAACGAGTTACAAAGGAATACAGTCTCTCTTCTGAGCAGATACAGGTTGATGTATCGCCCAACCTAATGATTAGGAATTCCAGATTGGTTGACGAACTTCTATGGAACATCTTTGACAATGCGTTCAAACATGGAAGTCCTTCTCTGTCAGTTCTGGTTAGGGGACCAGATACCAACGGCATTGAACTGGAAATCTGTGACAGAGGAAGTGGATTGTCTGAGAAGATTAAGACCTTCTTGAATTCACCAAATTCTATCTCCCAACCAGAGCAGCCAGTAGTTGGACTGGGTGTTCTCCTCATTCGTGGTATCGCTTCACTGTTGGAAATTCAACTTATTGTGTCAGACAATATTGGGGACATAAGTGTGCCTGGAACAATGTACAGACTTCGATTCAACGGTAATTAGTGAAGACAGGCAATATACCCACTGACCACTTTGTCTGGCTCGATAATTCTAAAGCCAGCTGTTTCTACGCAACTTTTTCCAGCCATTCAGACTCCCTATAGAAATCTAGCAACAGTTTTATGTTGGGTGACATAGATAGAACAATAATGCAGAAATCGCGGGTGGACAAGAAGTGATCATTGCCTTCATCATGGCCAAGGTAGAGTCGACGAAGTCGCGAGCAATACTGGATGAGGTTCGCAAACTGGACCAGGTTGAGGAGGCTTATCTTATCTATGGTGCATATGACCTTCTGATCAAGTGCGTGTTCAAGACGCCTGAAGCGTTGAGTTCCTTTGTTGTCAATGACTTACGAAAGGTAGATGGTGTCAAAGATACGATTACCAATGTCTGTGCAACCTGCGAGTAGTTCATGCATCTTTTTCGAGACCCAATCGTTCAAGAGTTACTTTTAGTGGAAGTCCTGTTTTCAAGTCCCATCCTCTTTCTGTATAATACTCGTCAAGCATCATATCGAGTTCGACAACCTCCCCTGCCGATGGGCCAAGTGGTGCCTTTTCAGTTGTAAGACGTTCTGGTAGGCAATCATCTTGTCTTGTTATTCCGAGTCTAGCATTGAACAACCTGTTGAGATTGACAATACGTTCCCCAATGACCTGTAGGTCTTTGCTACTCAAGTCAAGTCCATTGTGTATCTTCAGTGCTAGAGCTACATCATCATAGAAGAACTCTGGTGGGATTTGCGTACCATATTTACAGAGACCTACACTCTCTACCATGACCATGTAGTCTTCACACTCTTTTACCATAATTCCCTTGTATTTAGGATTCAATCGATCCGCCATTTCTGGTAAATACTGCTTTCCAAAGCGTTCCTTGATATCTTCATCAAATCCAGCTTCATCAAGAACTGGGAATGAGTACAAATGGTCCGCTCCTCGAGCTGCTGTTACTGCAGCCAAACCCATTGACTTCTGAGCTCTTGGCTCTTGACCTGCAATCTCCTGCTTTTTCACAGCCATAACAAATTTCTCAGAACCTTTACCTATCTTCTGTGCCGCTCTGGCACTACCTTCTGCAAGAATATCACCAAATCCTTCTCTAAAGGCAATCATCTTTGTCAGTCTGACTACTGTTTCGTGGTTGCCCCAACTCAGGTCAACACCACCAGTATCCTCTGCGGTCAGAAGTCCTTCATCCCAAGCCTCCATCGCCCAGGAAATTGTACCTCCCAGAGAAATCGTGTCCATGCCATACTGATTTGCTAAGTGGTGTCCATAGAGCACAGATTCAAGGTTATCATTTCCACATCTGGAACCCATTGAGGACTGGGTTTCAAACTCTGGAGCACCTCCTTCAAAAGTATAGGGACCTGATCTCACAGCTGTATAACGACCACACCTTTGCAGGCAAGAGAAGTCAGCTCGCGCTTTCACCAAGTACTTCTGGTTGATTGCATCTCCACTTATTTTCTCGAATCCATCAAAAACGCCTTGCCTCATGTTATAGCTAGGCAATCTTCCAATGTGTTGCATTAGCTCAACAAGGCTTGTTGTCCCGTATTTGATTCGGCCTTCTGTGAAGGGATTCGCCATCATTCGTTTGTGAAACTTATCTATCTCTTTCAAGTAGTTCTTAGGATCTGCAACCTCGACCTTTCCAGTTCCTCTCACTGAAACCGCTTTCAATTTCTTAGATCCCATTACAGCACCTAGACCAGAACGAGCAGAGGCACGGTCTCTATCATTCATTATTGCTGCAAATCTGACAAGATTCTCCCCAGCTTGTCCAATAGATAACGTCTTGATTCTTCTACCATGCTTCGCTTTTAGGATGTCATCGGTTTCAAAGACATCTTTTCCCCAAATCCCTGCGTCTTTGGCATCAAGGAGTTGAACATCCTCATCTCTTATATTGAGATACACGGGAGTCTTGGAAGCTCCTGTGAATATTACCACATCATACCCTGCAAACTTTAGCTCAGCTCCCCAAAAACCAGCTGCATGACTCTCACCCCAGATATCTGTGAGCGGGGATAATGCTGCAACCACATGTCTCGAAGCTTGTGGAAACATTGAGCCTGTCAGAAGTCCAGTCGCTATTCCCAACACATTCTTCTCACTAAGGGGATCAATTCCTCTTTGAATGTGATCGAAAAGAACTCTTGATAGATAGCCAGCACCTAGGAGGTAGTTCTTAACCATGTCTTCATCTATGGGTCTTTTTTCGATAGATC
>JBHLRT010000068.1:0-7485 GCA_048882305.1 Candidatus Thorarchaeota archaeon | reverse complement strand
CAAGTAGTGTTTGGGATAAGATCAACAATACGAAGAGGAAGGAGCAAATAGTAGTCTGGGACCTCAATAATGGAGGTTCGAATTCAAAGTGACTCATCATTTGGTAGTGATTGGCGATAGTACATGTATGGATGATGTCAAGAATTCGTCAGTTCACCTTGTTGTCACTTCTCCACCTTACTGGAGATTGAAAGATTATGGTGAAGAACTAGGGATTGGTCAAACTCCTATTACTTATGAAGAGTACTTTGAATCGATTTGCAAGGTATTTCAAGAATGTGTAAAGAAGCTTGTACCAGATGGCAAATTAATAATCAACATTATGCCTATTCTCCTTACTGGAAAAAATACAAAATTCAACAGGAGGGTCACGAAGACCGTCTTGCCTGAACTCGAGGCATTCATGACCTCTTTAGGAAATATGTACTTCCATTCATTATACATCTGGGACAAACGAAAAGCAGTCCGATTCAGTTCATGGGGGTCTTATCCATATCCTCCTAATCTTCTTTCAACTTATCCTTATGAATGGATTATTGTTTTTTCCAAGATTGGTAAGAGACCGCAAATCGACCCTGAAATCAAAGAGGCTTCACTCATCACTCATACTGAATTCACAGACTGGGTTCAAAATTCAATATGGGAGTTTCAACCAGCTTCTGCTAAACAAGAAAATCACCCTGCACCATTTCCTGAAGAACTTCCTCGAAGATGCATTCGATTGTATTCTTTCGTAGGTGATACAGTTTTAGATCCCTTCGCTGGAAGTGGAACTACGCTTAAAGTTGCTCGAGAGCTTGGTAGAAATTCGATTGGTTATGAGATTAATTCTGATTTTGAATCTGTTATCCGTGAAAAGCTAGACGTTACTTCTGAAGATAATACAGACTCTTTCGAGTTTATTACTAAATAGAGCCAAAGCCTAATTAGTGCTTAATAATCTGAAACTTTGTCTGGTAGACTAGTCGGTGAACTATGTATCGCCTTGTTTCCATGGGAGGTCAACTGAAGGATTGACATACGATGTCATTGTAGTTGGAGCCGGTCCTGCTGGTTCAACTGCAGCATATGATTGTGCAAAACAGGGGTTCAAGACACTTCTCCTCGAGAAATACAAACTTCCACGTGAGAAACCATGTGGAGGAGCTGTGATGTATCATGCTCTTAGAATCATAGGCGAAAAACTACCGAAAGAATTGGTTGAACAGAGGATTTACGGACTTAGATTTCTTCTACCTGATGGAAAACACGCAGAGTTTGTTTCAGATAAAATGATTGGGATTACGGTCTTTCGAGACCGTTTTGATGAGTTTCTTGCTAAACGAGCTGATAATGCAGGAGCTGAGCTCATTGACAACACACCGGTTGTAGATGCATCTGTTTCTTCAAAATCCGCTCAGGTTCAGCTCGAGGATGGAACCGAATTAAGCGCAAAATACCTCATTGGAGCTGATGGAGTTAATTCAATTGTGAGTCGAGCTTTGGGGTTGCGACCCAAGAGAAAAGAACTCAACAAGGTTGGTCTCGGCATGGAGGCTGATTTCTATGTAGGGGAAAGCGGAGTGGAAATAGCCACACATGGAAATCCCTCTATTCTCGAAGTTTGTCCAGTTGAAGGTCGGGTCAGTTATGGATGGGTTTTTCCAAAAAGGGAACATCTCGCTATTGGAGTTGCAGGTGCAGGTGTTCATATGCGTTCACTAAGACCTCAATTTGATTTGTTTTACAAACAGGTTGAGAAACGACTGGGTGTCAGTCTACATCTGGAGAAAAGAAGGACCTATTTTCTTGGTGGAGATGGACTTGGCAGTAAGAATGTAGTCCAACGTGCAATTTTGATTGGCGATGCAGCTGGATTTGTAGATCCACTCATGGGTGAAGGCATCGCATACGCAATGCAATCTGGCGTCTTTGCAGCTTCAGTAATAGCAAAAGCTGCAGCTGAGAATCGTTACGATGAAAACGCCTTATCTGAATATCAAGAACTTTGTCGCAAAGAATTTTCATCAAATTTCGCGCTTGCCACTCAGGTAGGAATAAGAGGATCTACATTAGCAGAATTCATCTTACCCAGAGCAAACGGACACGAGCTAGCTAATAGAATAATGACAATGGTTGCTCGAGGCGATATGGGATACGCAGACATCCCATACTTTGTACTCAAAAGTCTCCCTCGAGAACTTCCTGCAATTATCAAACATGTTGTCCAGTCACATCTGATATCACCAAACTGAAAACCTTCATAGGTACTTAAGCATCAGTCAGGTCGCAATGAAATGTATATGGACTGGACTGATTGTCATATTGTTGGTTAGTTTATCAGCAAGCGGAATTACGATGCAACAGATTTCTCATGTTCCTCTGTTCAGTGGAAATGATGCTTATTCGTATCTTGAAGAACAGTGTGATTTTGGTCCTCGTCCTCCGGGCTCAATCAACCTAAGTCTTTGTAGGACAATGATTGCGGAAACATTTGAATCGTTTGGGTGGAATGTCACCTTCCAAAATTTCACTTACCATGAAGTTGAGTGTGCTAATATAATCGTTAGATGGAATTCACAGAACAACTCGCCAATAATCCTTGGAGCACACTACGATACACGCCCACCAGGCTCATCAGATTCTGGATCTGGGCTTGGAGCCAATGATGGTGCAAGCGGTGTTGCAGTACTTTTAGAATTAGCAAAGATTCTCCCTATAGAAACACGTTCGCTTGTAGAGATCGTTCTTTTTGATGCTGAAGATTCAGGTGGAATCTCTGGATGGGATTGGATTCAGGGATCTACTTACTATGTTTCTCAACTCAGTGCAAATCGTCAAGATACAATCAATGCTATGATTTTACTCGATATGGTTGGCGATGTTAATCTTGAACTCCCTCGTGAACGCAGTTCCACCATTTCACTACAGAGTTCAATTTGGAATGTCGCTGATCAACTAGGTTATAATGATACATTCATAGACTCTTACGGTGGCCCAATACTCGATGATCATAGACCATTTCTAGATGCAAGTATTCCTTCTGTTGATCTTATTCAAGTTCCATTTCCATGGTACTGGCACACACTTGAAGACACACCGGACAAATGCAGCGCTACCAGTCTTGAAACCGTTGGCGAAGTCATAGAAGTCTTTCTTGTTGAAGAGGCTGATAATCCAACGACATATCCTTCAAACCCGCCTACTTTGCTCATCTTGGCAGTTGCAGCAATCGTCGTTCTCGCAATACCTCTAGTTTACACTCAAATAAAGAGAAGGTAGAATGTTACACACCTTTAAACCAAACCTCACATTAGTTACAATCGATGCTTGTAAAATGGTGATTCCGATTGGAGAAAAAATACCTGTTTAGACCATCCGATAGTTCTCCCTCACCACTGACAAGTATCTCAATTACGCCAAAGGGTCGTCTACTAGCTTGCGGTGCGATGGACTCTCACATTCATGTGATAGATGCAAAGACAGGAAAACCAAAACGAGGAATTACAGGACACACAGATGCAATTACTTGTGTCTCTTTTGTTGAGAGTTCAAATTCTCTTCTCTCTTCTAGTTGGGACCAGACAACTCGTTTATGGAATAGAAAGAATATAGACGAGTCATTGATTCTCAAACACTCATCTGAAGTCAAAGCTCTTACATTCTCATCAAAACTAGGAAGAGGCGCATCTGGGTCTCGTGATGGAATGGTGAAAATCTTTTCACGGCGTAGTTTAAAGACTCTTAGAAATCTTCAAGCTCATCGTTCTGATATAGCCGGTCTTGAGATATTATCTGAAGAGCAGAAGATCGTAACGGCGTCCTATGATGGGATCTGTAGGTTATGGGATTTATCGTCTTACGAAGCTGAAAAAACCTTGGTAAAACAGAAAGAACGCATCCGCTCTATGGCTACAACACCTGACGAATCTAGTGTCTTTCTCGGTTATCAAAGTGGTATGATTACTAAAACTGATCTTAGTAATGTAAAAGGGAAAACAGAGCTTTCCGGACACACTGACATTGTCAGTTCACTCTCTGTGGATCCAACAGCAGAGTACATAGCTTCAGCGAGTTGGGACAGGACAATTAGGATATGGTCCTTAAAGGATAATACCGAACTTGCAAAAGGTCAACTAGTGGCTGGGATTTCAGCAATTGCCTGGTCCCCTGATGGAACCAAGATTTATTCAGCTGACCAATCAGGATCTGTAATATCATGGACACCATTTGAATAATCTAGAAGTCCCTTGTTTCTTGCTTCACAGCTCTGATATCGATATCAGCGAATCCCTCTTTATTCCATGTGATTCTTACACGGCCATATTTTTTGTTAATCTCTCCCTCTTTTGATCCTTTCAGGATTGCTGTAATTTTATCAGCAAGTCGATTCCTGCTTCGCTTATCAAAAGGGATTGGAAGTAAGCTGTGGTCTGCGAGTGTTAATGTGATTGCCTTTTCATCCAAACGAGCAATGGGTTGCGATAGAATTAACCTGCCGGGCTTGAAGAATGGAGTTTTATCTCTCATGCTACGGATTGTTTCAGACAATTTTCGATGTTGCGTAATCTCTACACTTGCAGTCTTAACCACATCCTCGAAATATGTACGTCTACGGTCGTACTTCGCAGTAAATTCATCCTGAAGTAATTCAAAGGTTTTTGAGCGAGAAGACAAACCTCTTTTGAGAATTTGTTTGATTGTCCAATTGGTTGCTGCTCCATACTTCTGTAATTCTTCCTCTAGAACATCCTGTTTTTCTCTAGACAGAGTTACACTCAACATCTTTAGTATCTCTATATCCTGCATAGACAACACTGGCTCTGAAACTAAAACCAACCTAATCAATCTAACCTAAAGTCGCTGCGTGATGAACTGTGCTTCTGAAATAATTCTCACGGTTTCTTTTGGAAGAATATCATATGCACCATACTCGACAAGAATCTCCTCATAGAAGACGGGTTCAGTCTCGCTGATTTGATCCATGAAAACACCATCAACAATATTCGAGAACTCCTTGAGTGTTATGAGCGTTCTTCCAAGTGAACAGGCTGCTTGTCGCATCTCAAGGACCGCTAATTCATAGTCACCATTATAGGTCAATCCTAGGGATCCACGGTATTCTTGTTGAGCATCTGATAAGAATCCAGTTGCTAGAATAGCTTGTTCATCAATTGTAACTGTACTTATCCGTGACTCTGCAATCTCTATCCATTGCTGCAGGTCTTTAAGCACTGCTAAGAGCTTCGATTCATCCATGCCCTTTAGTTTGTATGCTCTCAAGAACAATGAATATGTCATTGGGTCAAGCATCCTGACTTCAGTAAGGACCTCAGCTGGTTTAAAGATTCGAAATATGTTATTCACCATAAGGATGACCCGACCTAGATTGAAGAGCCCTTGCCGCATCTCGAAGATTGCGCTGGGTCCTTCGTCCTCCTGAGCGAATTTTTTGGCCCTATTCAACAGCTCTAGCGTGTCAGTCTTGACCTTTGAAATAGCCTTCTCCGACCAAACATAATCTACTGCTTTCTTCTGCCACGTTTCCACCAATTTGCTAGTATCGTACATAACGATAGAATTTCTCAGTCTGTTAACCACCTCAGATATCTTAATGACATCCTCGGTTGTGAACTCAAATACAGACTCGACTTCCTGAACTGTCATGAAAACCATGTTTACAAGAATCTCTTTGTGAGTGGACATCAATCTGACCGGTGCCTCATTAGCATCCCAAATTATGCATATATTCAAATCAGAATTCGCTGTGACAGTGCCTCTAACATACGAGCCATACACGAAAATACCTTTGACATTCTCATGGCTTTTCCATTCTTTGACAGTGTCTTTCAGTGCATCTGCAAACCGTTGTCGAACGTCAGGCATTGTCTCCTTCATCTCCACGTTCTCTATCTGCCAACGTTTCTCAAAGTGCCCATTGTCAATAAAGCTATCTGATATGTGTCCCGACACTGATTAATAGGAGATTTACAAAGAAATTAGTATGCCCAGAGTAGATGGTAGAGCAAACGACGAGCTTCGGACAGTTGAATTTACACGTGACTTTCTCAAACATCCTGAAGGCTCTGTTCTAATTGCAACTGGAGAAACAAAGGTAATCTGTACCGCCAGTGTTGAGGAAGGTGTCCCAGGTTGGCTTAATGGCAAGGGTCAAGGTTGGGTGACAGCTGAGTATGGTATGCTACCTCGGTCCACAGATGATAGAATGAATCGTTACAAGGTTAGTGGAAGAACTCAAGAAATTCAAAGACTGATTGGAAGATCACTCCGAGCTGCGGTTGATATGGACAAAATGGGTGAGAACACGATTAGAATCGACTGTGATGTTATTCAAGCAGATGGAGGAACAAGAACCGCATCAATCACAGGTGCTTACGTAGCACTGTGCGATGCAGTACAATACATGATCGACATGGATCTTGTTGCTGAAAGTCCCTTAACTGGCAATGTCGCTGCGGTTAGTGTAGGAATAATAGATAGCCAAATTCTCTTGGATCTATGTTATGCAGAAGATGCAACAGCAGATGTTGATATGAATATTGTAATGCATAAAGATGACTTTGTTGAGGTTCAAGGAACAGCTGAAGGCGCAACCTTTGATCGTAACTCCATGAACGGTATGTTAGACTATGCAACAAAAGGCATTTCAAAGCTTATCGAGCAGCAAAATAAAGCGTTGTCAGTGAGATAGAGCTCAAAAATATCGCCTCTGGCAAAAGCTTTATACGTAAATTCTGAAGGATTCAAATTGCTTTAGTCGAAGAGAAGGTCTTTTGCGACGTGAACGTCGTGAGGCTGTTCTGGTAGCGCTGGTGACGGAAACTACCCTCGACGCATAGCAAGCTTTAAATCGCCAACCAATTAGGCTGGCGGAGCGCTCACTGAAATAGTGATGGGCTAAGTTAGGTCCGGAGTTCAGATTCGTCGAATACTGGACAAAGGTCCATCGAGACCAGGTCATGAGATAGGTACCATTCTCGATGGAGGACCGTCAACGTTGAAGACTCGGTGAAGTGTGTCATGGAGAGTCAGATGCGTGGACTGCAGAGGATGGAGATACACTGATTCAAAACGAATTGTAGGGAAATAATAAGTTACTACAAAACTCCTTGGCATGATTAGAGATAATCATGTTCACATTATTGTGACAACAGGTAATACTGTGTCAACACATGAGTAGATTTGCGATTCGCTAAACGGCCAGTGGTGGATGACTTGGTTGGCTAGCCGATGAAGGGCGTGACAAGCAGCGAAATGCCTGGGGTAGACGCATGAAGTCTGTGATCCCAGGGTTCCCGAATAGGACTTCCGAGTATGGGCTAATACCCCATACTGATCGAGGGTCAAATCTCGATTGGGAACGCTCGGAACTGAAGCATCTTAGTACGAGCAGGAAGAGAAAACAAATGTGATTCCCTGAGTAACAGCGAGCGAAAGGGGAATAGGCCAAACTGAATCCCTGTGCGATGAGTACAGGGAGATGTG
>JBHLRT010000067.1:0-7500 GCA_048882305.1 Candidatus Thorarchaeota archaeon | reverse complement strand
GTCCCTTCGTGTTTATCAAGGTTCTTCTAGTGAAAACCCCAAGAACCAATGGGACTCCAATAAATACAAACACAGAGATGATCAATAACAAGCGGTTGATTGGAATATTCGATATTCCTGTAAATAATGCCACTAAGGGAGCGTAGAGAATGAGGATGGTAATTGTGTTAAGCGTTGTATTGACCACGTTTTGCTCTTGATTACCTTCTGCAAGGTATCCCCAGACTAAGACCATTGCTGTACAAGGGCTCGAAGAAAGTAGAATCACTGCTACTATCAGCTGTTCATTCCCAGCAAGAAATGTCCACGCAAGAGCAAATCCAACAAAAGGAGCGACAATCCAGTTCGATACCAGAGTAAGAAGAATAGGTTTTGGATTTCTTCTTAGTTTCTTCAGCTCTGAGGCTTGAATGTTCAACATTGCTGGATACATCATTAAGAAAAGACAGATACCAATTGGTATCGATATTCCCGCGAACTGCCATGAATTAATAGCCTCACCAATACCGGGAACTACTAGTGCTAAAACTATGCCAATAATCATACAAACTGCTATCCATACTGGCAGAAATCTCTCAAAGGTATTAAGCTCCTTTCCGGGTATTTCCTGCGACATAATTTCGAGTCTTGATATTTCCCTCTTTTAAGACCTCTCATTATTTTACAGATTACAATCAACGTTTCAAAGTTCGTTTTCTTCTTGTCCTTGTCCATGCTTTCTTGATATGATATGCCTGATGAGCTTTTCGAGATTCGAACACTCTGAGATTGGTGGATCTATTATCGGTTTTTATTTTGTTCTGATGATGGACTACCTCATTGGGAAGAAGCTTCCGACCTAGTTTCCGTTCAGCCCTCCATCTGTGGACAAGTTTTCCTGAATCAATGAAACGAAGATATCCTTGGGCATCACGGTAGGTCTTCCTTGACATACAGAATTCATCAACGTCGTGTCTTATAGCAATATCCAAGGCTTTCGACGAACGCGCTCATGGTTTATCCAAAATACGATTCAGCTTCTTTCACAATCTCGTCTTTGGCTGAGCTCTGCCCTCTCATTTTCTTTAGTGCATTCTTTACTGATTTTACTGTCTTCTCATCGCCATTTCTTTTCAGAGCTTTTAGTGCTGAGGAAATTAGTGGTTTTGCCGCATCGTGGAGCAATGGGTATGCAGTCGAGGCAGACACAGATTTTCCAGGTCTCTTTACGTAGCTGTCCATTAGATTGGTTGAGCTAGTGATAGTTGTTAAACACAAGTCAGCTATTGCTTGACTCTTCATCAGTTCCTCACAGATATCCTGTTCGCATTCATCAATGCTGGACACTAGCTCTTCGAATAACTTGGAAGCAGCATCAATGATTGAATTGAAATGATTTCTGTCCCTCACTGGAGCTTTCGCGAGATTCTTGAACGCCTGTAGAGTCATTCCAATCTTCACCTCTATGTCACGCCCTCCATAGAGTGTGTTTAGTTTTTCAAGTTCAGTTAATGCAAATCTTGCACGTCCGCGTTTCATTAGCTTTCCAAACTCATCTGATACAAAAGAGAGGTCACTCGAATCGAATCCAAGAAGCTGCCATTTATTCCGAAGGTGCGACAACATACCTGTATAATCTTCTATCCTGGCTGCTTGTTTCATGTTCCTGCTATATGTGTCTATGAGCTTTTGACGATCATCCTGGCTGAGTTCTTTGATAGGTCTTGTTTCAGAGATTCTGGTAAGAACATTTGAAGCCTCTTCTTCACCCAGTGTTTCAGCCAAGGCCTCAGAAATTTGATCTAATCCCTGGAGATACATACCATAATCCATGTTCGCAAGTTTTTCTGCTCCTTCTGTAATCAGATTGCCTTTTGCCTTTTCATCAGTAGGACTTCCAGTTTTGCCTAGAACCGTAATTCTTCGAGAAGCTTTCAAGAGACTTCTATAAAGGCGCTTCGAGGTAATCGATTCATCATTGATAGCCATCTCTAGTAGGTCAATGCTTGTTTTCCTTGATTCCCTCGACTCTTTCATTGCAGATTCAATTTCTTTACTGACTATCGTTCCAATATCTCCAAGTTTCTTAAGTTCCTGAAGATTACCTAGTTGTTTCATTATGTCGTCAACATTTACATCTACACCAGCTTCCTGAATCTGATCTCTGATTGATTTCTCAAGATTCGTAGATGTAGTATCAATTGATTCCCTCGCAGTTTCAGGTTCTTTCGGTTTTCTCGTTTCTCTCTTCGGTTTAGAAACCGGTATCTCACTGATTGGACCAGTAAGAGCAAATAGTCCCTGACTAATCGGATTCTCTAGATGTTGATTAGCCAAATCGAGAGCAACTGGATCAATACTGCCAACTCCAAAATTCTTAGCTGCAAAATATGAATACGCTAGCATAGAATCTAATCCACCTGCTTTGTCAATCTCATACTCTGCTTTGATATGCTCCCAACCTTCATCAAGTGCCTGATGCTCTATCTTTCGACGACCAGTTACTCCCATCTCTTGTGCTACTAAGCGGATGTCTCCAACAACTGGATGATCCACCTTGCCTCTCAGTACATCTGCAAGAGTATCATGCATGAATTTTAGTGAAAAGAAACGAGGGTCCCTCGACAAATATTGCTTGAATGCATTGAAAGGTCCTGGACTATCAGAGGGATGTTTCAGAGCGAAGAACATCTGATTCAAATGAACCTCATGGGTTTCATAGTTTGGCATATCAGCTAAGCATAGAAGTGATTTGATGACTGGCAGCGCTCCTACTTTTGGCTTATAGATTGTACCGTCAAGCTCGAACAGAATCCGTGCAAGAATTCCTGCGACATAGTCAGTCATCCCCTTTGGGGCTGTCTGCACTCGTTGGGCAGTAAGTTTTGTAATCGCTCCCGTCTTAATCTCTGTACCAATCTCTTCAGCCAGATATCTCACATAAATTGGACTGCCCTGAGAACTCTCGACTATAGCAGGAAGTACGCTCTTCTCGTACTTGATTCCTTGAGTATCGAGATGCTTGGCTGCAATCTCAGTCATCACATCATCTGAGATGTTAGGTAGATTAATTGGATTGAACTTGCTTCTAAGGTCAATAGGAAGTCTTGACCAGTCTTGTTCCCGAGCTGTTGTTACGATACCCTTGACATCTCTCTCGACTATGGCTTTTGCAAGTTCTTTGGTTTCTGGTAAATCATCGTTGAACAGAATCACACCGTGTTTTTCATGAGTTTGAGCCACGTCTTTTGTGTCCCAAACAAGCGCTGTATCCATCTCTTTATCTAATTCTCTCCAGATGGCATACATCACAGTTGTTTTTCCAGCCCCTGGTGCTCCTAGTATGACAACATTCTCTCCGTCTTTCGCATACTTCACCGCAGCATCTATGACCGCTCTGCGTGCGTCCTCTATCACAAGCACTTCATCCAAGTATGTTGGTAAACGCCAGACATTGACGACACGATTGAATGAATCAGGTATCTCATAGTAGGAGAGTAACTCTTGAAGGATGCCAAGATTCTGCAAGACTATGGTCAGATCAGACTTCATCGTATCAACAAACTGGCCTGTTTCAGGCATGTTTGCCCCAAGCTGGTTCATAGCAGTTGTAACCGGGAACGCAACTGAAATCCCTCCCTCCGCAACTGCTTCTTTCAATGAGTCTCTTACCTCAGGATCTTGAATTGCCTTCTTGAAGAAGTCCATCAGCTGGTCGGAACTGATTCTCTGTTGGTCCTCTCTGGCTTTTACAATTGAACCAGCTGCTACTGCCAATACCGCTGAACCAGACCCAATCATTGCAAAGTTTGTTGCAATAGCTGTTGCTATTCCCAAGACTTTCTTTGCACGAGGCCTTGCGGCGAAGTAATCCGTTATGGCATCTCTCAGTCCCAAGCAATCACATCCTAGAAACTTCTACAAACCGATGTGAGGAGTGACTAAATAGGTTTAGGTAGAACTTCGGAAAACATAGAACTAGGAATCATATCAATTGACCTATACTGTTTTAGATTCTTCTCTCACTTCTTGTTTAAAACGAAATCTCATTTTCTGCTTTTTAGAAGCAAAGTATGATTGCGCTCCTAAAGTCATGTATAATTGCCGATTTTTTGATGGACATTTTTCCAGAAACATCCCCTAAATAATTATCATATATTTCATATACATCCAAAATATTTAATAATGTAAAATTTTATAGAACACTATACACATTAAGGAGGTTATGGGATGGTTGCAAAGCTAAAGGAACTCCTTCGCATTCTAAATGAATTAGATGAACCTCCTTCTGGAAACGAGTGTATTGTTTGCAAGCTCATTAATGCGATGTTCGATGATACTTCTGAAATCACACCTATTGAAATCCCTGGTTTTGCAACCGCACGATCTAATCCAAATCTAGTAATCGAGAAAAGCAAAAAACATGGCGGGAGCTGACATCAGAATGGACCTATCAAAGCTCCAATCTTATTTTATTCCTCTTAACTCGATAGGTTCTCGGCATCCCACTGAAGGTCACTCCTGCCTACCCATTTTCTAAATTCATAATTATGATATTTCCTCTTGACCTTGCACAAATTTACAGATATAACCAATGCATTTAGAAATCTAACTTGGAATTGAAGAGTTAGGAATCGTTATTTTGAATGTGGTCTTATCAATCGACTCGATATTAATTGTCCATCCGTGCGCCTCAACCAGTTTCTTTGCAATGGTGAGTCCAAGTCCTCTACCGGATCCTTTAGTAGTAAACCCTCTCTGGAATATTTTCGCCTTAATGTCACTCGGAATGGCTTCGCCATCGTTAATCACTAGCAAAGACATTCCTGTTCGGGATGTTTCTTTTCTAATTTCTATACATTTCGGATTACCATGTTCAACAGAGTTGGAGAGTAGGTTCTCTAATATCTGCGTTATTCTTTTTGAATCTCCTTTAATTTTGGGTAAATCATCCATTTCGAAAATTACTTGATCTGGAATTACAATTGATGCAATTTCCTGAACAACTTGGTTGAGGTCTACAAGTTCACTTTTCTCGATGACGAGTCCTGAATCAGCTAATTCAGCAGAAGACTGAAGAAGTTCCAATGTTTGCTGCGCCAAAGAATCAATTCTCTCTAGAACTTCATCACTTTGTCCACGTTTGAGTATGGATATAAGAGCTCGAATGCTTCTCATCTTATTTCCGAGGTCGTGTGACATAATATGAGCAAGATCGCTGAGTTCTTCTTTTTGCCTTCTAAGTAGAGTGTCAGATACTTTCCAATCTGTTACATCTTGGAAAATACATGCTGTCTGCTTGAATTGCCCAAATTCATCTTTCGTTGTTCGTCCGCTAAATCGCCCAACAAGTTTAGATCCATCTTTTCGAACCATCTCATACTCTATGTTAGAAATTTGACCACTGCTTTTGAAAATAGGGAAAACCTCTTTGAATTGACTTTCAGAATCTTCACTGAGAAACTCTCCAAAGTAATGCCCGATAACATCATCACGTAAATAGCCCATTGCATCAAGCCAAGCGGAGTTAATTTCAATTATGTTTCCATCAATATCTAGTGTTTGATACGCCAGTGGGGCATGTTCATAGAGAATTCTGAAACGTTTCTCCCCTTCCTCCAAAGCTCGCATCGTCTTCTTCAGTGCGGTAATGTCAAGAGAGTATTCAATCATTTCACTTACATTACCCTCATCATCAAGAATCGGGTACGCATGTATTTCCATATCCCTGACGCCACCATCCTCATCATAGTGCTGATGTTCGACGATAAACGGTTTCCTTGTTTTCTTGACCTCCTCAAGCGGACAAGGATTGCCATTTTGTCCACATGGAGTTTCACTTCTGTGTGTGATAAAGTGACACGTCGGATTCTCTCCAAGGTCGCCTATTCTCGCAATTTTGTTGGCGTGTTTGATTGTATAGTCACTAGCATCGATGACATAGAATGGATGAGCTAATGATTCCAGAACATTTTCTAGAAAGCTAAGTTGTTTATCAATTTCCTCTTGAGCTTGCTTTCTTTCAGCAATATTTCGTCCAATTGAAACAACATACTCATTGTTTCCATTTGTTGTCATTAACGAGGTTTCGTACTCAAAGGGGATTCGTTTTCCACTTTTGGTTATTAATGTAAGTTCGATTGTTGCCCTGCCTTCACTCATCAAATTCCTTATGGCATTATAAGCTCGCTCAAGGTCGCTAGAATCATAGTATGAATCCGGTGCTTTCATGGATGAAATTTCATCATTACTGTACTCACTAATCTGTTGAAAGACCTTGTTCCATTTCATAGCTTTCCCGGTCATAGGATCAAAAACAAAGAATGTGTCCCGTTGAGAATTCACTGCATCCTCTACGAACTCCTCTTCCATTCTTGCATTTGCTTTTACTGCATGTTCCCAACTAAAGTTACGTGAAACACCAAATAGTACATCTTCACCACTCCATTTCCCAGGTGTAATCCTTGTATCCACAGGAAAGACAGTCCCATCTTTCGCAATCAAGGGTATAGGACATATCGTAGTTTCTCCATGTTTTATTTTCTCAAGTATCTCTGCGGCCTCTTTTTGTCGATTCAGAGGATGTAGGGTTACAGCACTTAAGCCCAAAAGTTCGTCCTCTGAATATTGAAGCAAATCACTCACAGCTTTGTTAGTCATGAGTATCTTGCCATCCCTATCTACAATAAAGAGTAAATCATCTATTGTGTCAAAAACCGTCTGAAGGTTTTCCTTGCTATTTGCTATTGTTTGTTCTGCTGTTTTTCTATCTGTGATATCTAGAAATGCTAAGACCATCATTCCAGCTGATGATTGATATGCATGAATCTCAATAATCCTTGAAACAGCCTCACCCTCATAATGAATTTCCTCAGTACTCCATGTTCCACCTTTATGTGCAATCTCTTTGTACTTATGAGAAATCGCTGTATTGCTAACAAATGGAAAGATCTCAGTTATTTTCTTACCAATGAACTGTGTATTATCCAGTCCCAATAATTTGTCCGCAGCTGGATTTGAGCCTATGAATACGAAATCATCCTTGGTGTCAAGCTCATATATGTGAATTCCCATCGGGGTGGCTTCTATAATCTGTCCGAATCGATTTTCGCTCACTCGCAGTGCTGCTTCAACTTGCTTAAGTTCAGTAATATCTCGAACAAGACTTTGATACCCTACAGGCTTATTATCTTCAAAAAGGACTGTATTTGAGATATGATAGACAATATCTGTTCCATCCTTTCGGACTCCTCTAACCTCATGAACTTTAGGTTTAAAATCTATAACTTCTAACCCATTATGGAATAGTGTAATTAATCTCTCTCTATCAACAGGTTGGATCAAGGTGGAAAAGTGAGTCCCAGTTATCTCATCTGGAGTTGATCCAAATAATCTCGCTCCTTGAGGACTGCACATCGTAATGATTCCATCTGAGTTTGTAATAAACAATCCATCAGATAGATTCTCATAGAGAAGGCGGTATCGCTGTTCGCTCTCACTAAGAGCTACTTCTGCCTTCTT
>JBHLRT010000066.1:0-7504 GCA_048882305.1 Candidatus Thorarchaeota archaeon | reverse complement strand
AAGGGATTTTTGACTTTCACTAGATGGTTAGCCATATCACTGCTAGTCTTTGTTTTGATAGCTACTCCTCAAGTTACATCCTTCGGGTTCGGTACAGCTCAGAATTTGGAAACTGGTCCCTTCATTGATAAGCTTGTATATCGGATTCTACCAACAGCAGAACAACGATTTCTCGCTATGGAAGCTGGAGAAATCGAAATGGACACTGGCTTTAGTTACGATTATCTCAATGCTTTGGGCTGGGATCTCGATGTTAATGTTTACGAAACCACACGCAATGGTTACATGTACATTGATATCAACTGTAGAGAGTTTCCATTAAACATGAGTGAGTTTAGACGTGCTTTTGCATACGCATTTGATAAGACCCAGGTCAGAGCGGAATCATACTACATTGAACAACAGGTACATGATTCTGTGCTTCCACTCCGAAATCCATGGTGCATTGAGGACACCTTAGAGCCACATTATTACTATGATAATTCAAGTATTGGAAATCAGATTCTAGATACTCTAGGTTTCGCCATTAATGCGTCAACTGGATATAGAACAACACCAGATGGAATGCCTATCACAATATACGTTGAATATCTCGAGAGCATGCCAGTGGTCGGTAATCAAACGGCAAAGTTGGCAGTTGAGGTTTTGAATGATTTGCATATCAAAGCAGCTTCAAGGGTATACACCTATTGGGATGACTATCATCAACACTATATCCCTGATATGCTTGTTTCAGAGAAAGACTTTGATGACTTTAGCGTCGAATGGCTAGTGGAACAATTTCATTCAGATAATAGTAATTATACAATCTCAGGGTTCTCAAACTCTACTTATGATTCATATTGCACACAGATGTTGCACGGAACTAGCTATGATAATGTGTTTGGAGCTATTTCAGAGATGCAGAAAATCCTACACCACAATGCCCCAAGACTCGTGGTTTTTCAGGATCTGTATTATCAGGGATATCGGAATGACATCTTTACGGGGCAAGTTGAGGATATAGGGAGGAGCATGACTGGTCCTTGGACAATGTGTAATGTTAGAAAGATTGATGGTACGCAAGGGGGAACTTTCGTTGTTGGAATTGGTACAGCACCACCCGATTTGAATTTCTTTCTAACAGAAAATTATACTTATCAAGAGGCAAAGAGAAACGTACTTGAGAACCTGCATCTGTCATTATACACTCATGGTCCTGATTTCGAACCCTACCCACAAATTGCATCTTCGATTTTCATCGAAACACACGAAGATAATTCTATGATTACTGATGGACATACGCGAATGACAATTGATATTGTGGATAATTTAGAGTGGTCGGATGAAGTTCCATTGACTGCAGAGGATGTTGTTTTCACATTCACATATGGATGGGAGAGTCGCATCTATGGTAATCCAGAAGGAATAGAAATAGCAGATTTAGTTGCTGCGTATTCACCCACATCAACTAAAGCTGTTCTTGAGTTTAGTAGTGAATCATATTGGTATTTTGATAAGATTGCATATGATTACATCTTACCAAAACATGCTTTCACTCGAGGTCCTGACACTTGGGATGAATGGAATCCATTCTTCAACGCATCAGAGCTTATCGTGAATTGTGGTCCTTTCGCCATCACTGATTTCGAGCAAGATGAATTCTATGAACTAACAGTCAGCAACAACAGAAATATCATTGTGGATCCTTATGCAGAGATCAGAATCGTTCCAGCATATGATGTCATTCAACCATTTAGTCTATCAGGTTTCAACCTAACTTGGAATGTGGAATGGCATTCGGGAGCTTTTATTCCACCTGAACTCAACTATACTTTATTCCTTGATGGAGCTGAATATCAAAGTGGAACATTTGAAACAGCGGGAACAGCAGACATATTCGTCGTACATGTTGCAGGCGGTTTGTCGTTAGGAGAACATAATTTCACACTAGTGATGGACAGATTTTACGGAGGACAAGAGGTTGATACCGTAATGGTTACAGTTCAAATCACAGTGCCGCAGATCGTATCAGCTGTTAGTCTCACAACAATTTTTGCTGTTGGTTTTCTATGTTATAGGAAAAGAAGGAAGTAACGAACTAGATGATTACACTCTCAACCTCAACTTTCCGGTCTTTGATACTCAACGTGTTTGAGGAAATCTTCTTTCCTCCGTATAATTCAGCTTCAGGCAACCCTCTATAAAGTGCATCAGCAATACGACCCATTGCATCTGCTTTCATGATTCCGGAACCGCTTGCACCATTGACAACCAGTACACCAGAGTCAAGATATACAAATGGGATTCTATCAGGACTGTAATTATATCCTCCAGCCCAGCTGTTCACAGGTCTTGCTCCTTGAAAAGCAGGGAAATATTTGGACAGAACCGGATACATGCTGTTCTCATAGTATGCACTTTCAGGAACCATGTCCTCGTCAGTCTGAACATACTTGTACGCCCTTCCGATTTTATCGCCGCAGCCAATCCAAAATCCTCTTTCCTGAAGTTGCGGTCTGAAATATACACCTGCAGAGGGTAAGATTGTGAAAGGTACGCAACCGAGCTCATTAAAGCCATCGACATCAAGGAGGTTATGAAGTTCCTCCTTATCCTCTGCATGAATGACAAATAGCTGACGTTTCTTCCCCTTTGTCATGCTATCCATACCAATCGGATCTAGTAATGCATTAGTCCATGCACCAGTGGCTAGAACAACCACATCTGCTCTAAAGGTCCCCTTATCAGTAATGATACCATTCACCTTTTTCTTCTGCCACACGAATGGTTCACCAGGGAGATCGAGTTTGGGGTCGGCTTCGAGAAGGAGCTTCTCCACTTCAACACCGAATTTTGGTTTTACATGAGATAGTTTCTTGAACTCTTCAAAATAATACTCGACTAGTCTAGTCGGATCAAGAACTCCGCAATCAGCTCCAAAGAGACCATAACTAACCTCCTGCAAATTCATGAGCTCAGCTTCTTCATCACCAGCAAAGTCAACATTGAGTCCTGGTAGCATCTTTTTGAGCTCATCTTTGCTGTAGACTTTGTAACTGATACCAGATTTCTTCATTCGCTCCATCCACAGTTTAACACTCTCATGATTGAACTGCTCATCACTAAGAAGCCACAGATATCCAGTTTTCTCAAAGAATAAATCATAGCCAATTTCGTTCTGAACATGTTCAAAATACTTGATTGATGAGTCTGTGAGTAGTTGGTTGGTCGATGAAGCGAACATATTCCGAACTGCTGCTGCACTCATTGCAGTATTTGCTTGCCCTGCAGCTAACGTTCTATCAACAAGCAGAATCCGTTTGTCAGGACTGCTCTTTTGGATATGATATGCAGTTGAAACACCAAGACAGCCTGCGCCAACAACAATGACATCAAAGGTCTCTTCGCTACTCACTACGAATGCCTCCGCATTAGAGCCGCCTGAGTCAAGCCAACCTAAAACATTTACTGTAGTTTTCTTCCTGTAAAATAGTCATACTTGTCAACATAACTGCAGAGAAAATAGATACTCATTAGAACGATAATCATTAGAGTGATTTCAATCAGGTTTACATGAAAAAACACACTGAGAGCGCTGACTAGAATAATGGCAATGATCCCTGCAAAATATGGACTGGCACTACCAAGTTTGTTTAGCGATAAATTGAATCCTCCAACCGTCATTCTGATTAATCATTATTTTGAATGAATATAAAACTCTTGATTGTCATGGATAAGAGGACAATTTATCAGGTTCCTGCAAGGTAATCATGCATAGCAAGAGGTGTTATCTTTTGTCAAATGAAGAGGCGGGGTTCACCACTCTATACAATCAAGGTGTGATTCTGACCAGAGAAGGTAGATACGAAGTGGCAGAGAATCTATTTCGTCAAGCTCTAGAATTGAAGCCAGATTTTCCCGAAGCATGGATCAATCTTGGTGTCACACTTGAAAAACAGATGCGTTTTCCTGAGGCCGTAGAAGCAGCGCGAAAAGCTCTCAGCTTAGACGCAAGTATCACAGATGCATGGTACAACATCGGTGTTGCATTAGAGGCACAAGGATTACTATCTGAAGCAGAAGATGCATTTCGAGAGGAGTTGAAGATTCAAACAGATAATCCACAGATTTGGTATAATCTTGGTGTTTCCTTGTTGAAACAAGGTAGATTGAGAGAAAGTGAGGATGCTTTCAGAGAAGCAATCAAATTTAATCCATCTTATGCAAAAGCTTGGGGAAATCTTGGTAAGACATTAGTAGAACAAGGTCGATTTGAAGAAGCTGAAGAAGCAACCCGGAAAGCTATCGGGCTCAATCCCAGTCTACCGGAAATATGGCACAATCTTGGCAAGCTGCATGAAATGAAAGGTGGAATTGCTGAAGCTGAAGGGGCATATAGGAAAGCTCTGGACATCAATCCATTCTTTCTTGATGCTCTCGTCAATCTTGGGATTCTAGTTGATAGACAGGGAAAACTCGATCAAGGTGAGACATTCTTTAAGAGAGCTATAAAGGCAAAACCAGACTTCGCAATTCCATGGCAAAACCTTGGCTATAATCTCGAATTGCAAGGACGACTAGCTGAGTCTGAGAAAGCATATCGTACAGCAATTGAAATCAATCCGAATTTCTCGAAGGCTTGGCAACACCTGGGAATGCTTATTGGAAAACAAGGCAGGTTCTTCGATGCTAGGTATGCCCTGCAACAAGCTGCGATAACAGATCCCAACTGTGCTACAGCTTGGTATAATCTAGGAGTATTACTTGGTATGATGGATAGTAGGTTTGAGTCCGAGGCTCGAGATGCTATTTCAAAAGCAGTGGAATTAGATCCATCCCTTGCTCAAAGAATGCAATGACTCACCGCAAGTATCATAAGGCAATCCAAGACCTGCGCCAAAATGAGAGGACTACTGTGACGATCACCGATGGACCGTTTGATGAGCAAGAGATGGAACTGCTTGAAACAACAAGCGAAACCAAACGCGTAGCTATCGGTGTTATCCTTGCAGCTCTGTATGCAGTTCTTGCAATAATTCCTTTGAGCGCGTTCATTGGCGCAGCTAGTATCATCAGTTTTGCAATATGTATTGCACCTATAATGGGAATCATCCTTGGACCATTACGCGGGTTCGTCTTTGGTCTTATTGGAGGAGTTCTTGCAGCTACAATATTGATAGTCATGCCATTCAATCTTTATCTGCTAATGCCCACCACAATTTTCGGACCAGCAGTCGCAGGTCTTTTCACAGGTCTTTCAACGCGGCGAACAAATAGAATTGGACCATTACTTACTGCAATATACCTGATAGCTATAATTGGCTTGTTTCTGGTTCCACGACCTACTGCCTGGATTTTTATGACACCCTATGCTGCAGCAGTTATAGTAGCGTTATTACTTCAGATTGTGGACATCGATTTCGACCTTAGCAAAACAGGAGCAATGAAATATTTACAGATCATTCCGTTTACATTCTTGGGAGCAATGTTGGACCACTCAATGATGGCAATGGGTTCAGTCTATCTTTTGGGACTCGATGCGCCTCTATTCATTGGTATTTTTCCACTGATGCTCATAGAACGGACAATTGCAACAATTGTGGGAGCTATAATTGGTTTCGTAGTTCTAACGGTCCTTAGAAACGAGCTTACGTGAGATTCTTTATTATAATCTCCATTGCATTCATTTGAAAATCAAGTGGCATTGTAGCCAAAGACATCATGTCTTTCTCAATTGCTTGTATAGGCAATGGTGGGAGATGAATGAAAGTTGCTTTGACATCTGGTGCACTATTCTCTATCCAATCCATTACATTATACAAAAGCCAATTGCATCCGTATATACCTGCATGATAGCTAGTATGTGCAGGAATACCATTATCCAATAAAGCCTGAACAAGAGGAAGTGGATCAATATTGGCGAAATAGGCTACAGGACCATCATAGTCGATCACATCTGATTCTGGTATGTTCTCATGGTTATCAGGTCGTTTTGTAGAAATTGCGTTCACAGCAAGTCGCTCTATTGATATGGATGCACGATTTGCCTGTCCTAAGCACAGGATATAGTCTGGCTTGTGTTTGTTCAGAGCTACGTCAAGGATGTTCATGGCTCTCTTGTAATCAAGGGGAAGCACCAAACTAATTATCGAATACTCATTCACCCTCGTATCATCCAGGAGTTTAGCAACCTCTTCAGAGGGATTTACTGTGAATCCATCAAATGGTTCGAAACCAGTTATGAGAATCTTTGGCACTGAATCACCCAAAAAGAGTTGAGACATCCTCCTAATGAGTTCTGCGTCCATAACATGAATCTGAATTTGATTTTTATAACTAGACGAATCTAAGTGAGAAGTGGAAGAAGTGAATAAAGCAAGAACACTCGTTTCATTAGCACTTATCATGAGTATTCTCGTTGGGAGTATCAATATACTCAATCATTCAATTAAGGGCGAAGGCAATGATTCCAGCCATTACGATTTTCAGATATCTCAAACATCCGAGTATCCGCCATTTGAACGTCCAGTAACTAATGCAAGTACATTGGATTCTGGTTCCATCTTTGTAAATGGACAGGAGATTTTCTGGCGGTATTTTACTCCCAATAACTCCATAATCCAACCGAAAAACTTCCGATTTTCATTTGAACTCTGGTGGGCGAGTCCTGATCCTGACATCACGATAATGGTTGACCTTTCAGAGAACGAAGGCGAATCTAATTCAACATCATACTATGAAACATCACTACCTTACGAGAAGATATTGGAAATGCCATCAGGTGAATTCATACACTACGCTGTTTGGATGAATTCGACATATTTCTTCATGAATGAAACATGGGCCTCATTTGGTAGTGAGGCAATCGATGAAGAGAGCCTTAATCTAACTGTTGGAATTCAGCACTTCACCTATTTCACCATTTTCGAGTATACGATTTTGAGAGATACTGTTGGACCAACTCTGGAAATCATCCATCCGAATTATGATGAGATAGAAAACAAACTCACACTTGATTGGTCAAATTTAAGCTTCGAAATAGTTGTCACAGATTTGAATGATATTAGTAAAGTGACTTTGATTGTCACCTTTCTTAATTTGACCACCATGGAAATTGATGAGATGGTCGCATGGTTCAATGATGACCTTGGAGATGGACCTCAAGGCAGTAGGTATGTTCCATCATTAATTAACGAAAAATTCACAGGTGGTGATGGTATTGTGGAGATAGACATAAGTTCCCCACTCTCATCATTCTTCAGTATTGTCGACATCTTAGGTTATGAAACAATAAAACATCTGGATATTGCGATAAATATGCCAAATTCAACGCCTACAACCTCAGCGACGACGATAGATTGGGACACAATGCTACCCATCCTTGGTTCTCTGTCAGTTGTAGGGATAATAGCATTTGTCCTTATCAGGAAAAGAGGTTGAAATCGAGAAGAGTAATCTAAACGCTAGATAAGAGACCGGGCAAAGCAAGGTATACAAAGAATAATCCAAGCGCCACTTGAAA
>JBHLRT010000065.1:5308-7537 GCA_048882305.1 Candidatus Thorarchaeota archaeon | reverse complement strand
ACACGACAACACGGTCTTCAGCCGTGCGATCTCCCTGGCTGATCTACCGCGGCATATGCAGTACGAGGGTCGAAGTCCAAGTTTTATAAACGTAGCGACCGCTCACAGAAGGAGTGGATTAGATACTAGCGTTAAAATTGGAGGTCAGACAAGTGAGATGTCCAAAGTGTGGTACCACTCTTGAATCTAAAGTGACGTTATGCCCAAATTGTAACAGCCTCATTTCAATTGATACACATGATGCTTCTGTCGATTCACAGTATAGCGATGTTTTGAAACCACGTTCTAAAATCAGCCTGAAAGGTATTGGCTCTAGAATGTCAGGGTCCTCCCGTGTGACAGCAACTAGTCATAGATTCGACAGTTCATATGGATCTGAATCCTCTCAAAAAATCAGATGTTTTCATTGTGGTCATGTCAACGATAAGAGTGACAAGCGCTGCAGGAACTGCGGAGCCATGATTACTTCCTGATAGACAAATCTCTTTGCATCTATGCTAGTTTGGTCACTGCCATCCTCACTTCTTCAAAAGGCGGCAATTTTCCCGGGTCCTCACTCACCCATGCATAAACGATAGTCATGTCTGTATCAACGACAAAGACTGACCTTTTTGCAACTTCCTTCATACCCACAAAGACCTCTTGAACAATGTCATAGTCCTTAATGACTGTCTTATCCCAATCTGAAAGAAGTGGAAAATCGATATCGTTTGCTTCTTTGAATGCCTTATGACTGAAAAGACCATCCACCGAGATTCCTAGAACATTAGACCCCAAATTGTTGAAATCAGTCAAGGCATCCCTGAACCTACAGAGTTCTTCCTGACATACCGAAGTAAAGTCTGCCGGATAGAACACAAGTACAACTGGTCCCTTTTGGAGTTCCTCACTCAAAGTAACACTCTTACCTGGTGACTCCAAGAGCGTGAAATCAGGAGCTTCACTACCTACTTCTAAACCCGCCATGAATAGCACCTCAGTATGATTGACTCGAAACTTGATTATTAAGACTTGAGATGTCACCAAACCTGCTTTACCTGATCTTGTAGTTCATGTAGCTTGCAACAACTGCTGTGGCAATTGCTGCTGCGTTGACTCCAAGGATGTATACAAAGAGCGGATCAAGAAATGCAAGTGTGGCGATCCATGATGGAAGACTCCCTGCATCTGCGAATCCGAATGGAACAAAATAGAACAGAAAGAAGAGACAGGTAAGGAGGCCCGCACCGACAAAGGCTGGCATATCTGTGGAGCTTCGTGCAAACGTAGATAGTCTACCAATCCAGCTTATTTGACCTCTCTGACGTCTACGAGTTCTTCTCTTGGACACGATAAACGCCCAACGATACATAGCCTCAGCCATCAGTATGTAGGATCCTCCGAGAACAGCCATAACACCTATAGAAACTAGAAGTTGTAGTTCTGTGCTTAGAACGTTAATGTAAACTTGTGCATGCCAGATTATTGGTATTTGGGCAAAACCCGCTAATCCTAGAAAAATCAGGATAAGTCCGGGTTTGCTTCCGCGTCTCCACCATACTGCAAGGCTCATCTTTTTCACCTAGCTTGTGATTGACCGCTCAGACTTGAGTCTGTACTTTAAGGTTTTGGAACAGAGAACTATACTTTCTGTGCCTCTATTTCAAACCAAACAGCATGGTCATCATACTGATGTTGTACAAATCCTGTCTTAGTGAGACAATCTAGTACTCTTGCAAGGGTCTGGTCCTGTCCGCCTCTTACTCCATATCCCGTTTTAGAGAGCGTTCCATCAGGAAGTGTAAATGTCGCCCAGAAAATAAAGAGCTCAATATTGTCTGGAACGTGTGATGCCATTATAGACAATTGTCCTCCCTTTTTGAGAATTCGATTGGCCTCTCTCAGAACAGCTTCTTTTGTAGTCCAGTTGACCATATATCCAAGCGAGAACCACAAAGTGACTACATCAAATGTTTCATCTTTGAAACAGAGACTCATACCATCTGCTACAAACCAGTTAGAAGAATGACCATGGATCTGAGCTTCTCTAACCTCGCTCATTCTGATGTCTAATGCGCAGACCCTATTGCCCGCAATTCTCGAAACTAATCCTTCTCCGCCTCCACCAATGTCCAAGATGAAATCCTCTTCATTGAATTTCTTTAGATTGATTTTTTGAACTTCTGTTTCGATTTGCGTTGGTGGTTCCGACATCATCTTTTCTCCTTTTATGGTAATTCCTGTATTGAT
>JBHLRT010000065.1:0-5298 GCA_048882305.1 Candidatus Thorarchaeota archaeon | reverse complement strand
CCTCATCTTCTTCCACTAAGTCAATGATGTCATCTAGAAGAACATCAAAGTCTGGTACGTGCTCAAGCGCTCGTTGGTGTGTTTCTTCTGCATCCCTATTCCGCCCTGCATTCTCATAATAGCTCATCAAGTTTAGCCATCCAACAAAATGATCTGGTCTAATCTCTAATGCTCTTTTCAGAGCGTGCTCTGCTTCCTCTGTTTTACCCAGATTAGATAGTACAACTCCCAGATTACACCATGTATCTGAATCTTCAGGATTCAGTTCCGATGCTTGACGAAATGAGAATTCTGCATCATCAAACTCATCCATAGCCAAGTACACACATCCTAGGTTATACCAAACATTTGAATCATCAGAATTATGCTCCAGAGCTCCCCTCAGCGCCTGTTCTGCTTCATCAAACCTATTCTGAACGAACAAGGTAGCTCCCAAATCCCGCCAGGCTTCAACATACCCGGGATCAAGATTTAACGCAGTCTGAAAAGCAATCTCTGCGCTTTTGATTTCCCCATCATCATATAGCTTACTTCCTAAATCATACCACGATTCCGGGTTTCGCGGATCATTCCCCGTTTCCTCAAGCTCTTTGGTCAGAGTTTCGAGAATTGAGTTATCCATGTGGCAATACATCCTGTCATGCTTAAGAAGTGACTGGAAAAGTGTCGGAAAACAATGAATATTACATCGTTTCGCAGTCTTCTGGAGTGGATGTGGAGCTGAATCCCAATGGACCTCTCTGATATCACAAACATGATTATCGAGCTAGATATCGACAATGTTGCTGATGCAGTCCAACAACAGATAGATGCTGGGGTAAGTCCTCAAGCTATTCTCAAAGCACTTACAACAGGCATGGATGAAGTCGGTCGAAGGTATGAAACTGATGAATATTTCCTTGCAGAACTGGTTCTTGCAGGCGACACAATGAAGGCCGCTTTTGAGGTCTTAAAACCACATCTAAAGACAGATGATACTGGTCAGAAGACTCCAATTGTGGCCGCTACAGTAAAGGGGGACAATCACGATATCGGAAAGAACATTCTGGTTTCAATGCTTGTGTCTGCTGGTTTCGAAGTTGTCGACCTCGGAAGCGACTGTCCTACTGAGAAGATAGTCGATGCTGTCAGAGAGACTAAAGCTAAAGTTGTTGCACTCAGCGCTTTACTTACGATGACTATGAAGGAGATTTCAACTGTTGACAAAGCGCTTCGAGATGCTGGTCTCAGAGATGACGTTAAGATGATTGTTGGTGGAGCACCACTCAATATGGAACTAGCTAAAGAGTTGGGGGCTGATGATTACAGTCCTGATGCAATTGATGGTGTGAAACGAATCAAAAACCTGCTAGAAAGATAAACTATACAATTGCATACACAACCTCTAAGTCCTCTGGATACCATATATAATCCACTAGATGTCTTATATCTATACCAAGGTGTGAAGATTGGAGGAAGACGATTCTGACCTTGAGACCGCCTTCAAGGTTGTAGCAATCATGCAGACAATAACTGAGGAACTTGATGAAACCAGTAAGAGAATTTGGCGAAAGATGTTAGGACAAGAGTCCAAAAAGTCTGTTCAAAAATCATCAGAGAGATGACGTCAATGCCAAATAGGTCGATTTGTTTAAGTTCCTTCACGCGTATGTATTCATGTGGGGAACAATGGCAGGTAACGAGCACGTCAATCAAAGTAAGATAATCAAACGGCTGGTCATTGTTGCGCTAGTTTGTGCTATACTTGTCACTAGCGTAATTGTTGTGGACATCAGTTCAGCTGATCATGAATACGATTTGGAAGAACCAAGTTTTACGGATAATTTTCCAAATACATTGTACTTCTATAACATTAGTGAAGGGGTTACTGGTACTATATTCAGCTTCATTGTGAACATCCCTGTATATCACTCTGGCCTTCATCACATGGTTCCACGTGAGATTTCGCTCATTTACTGGTTCAGGGATGCAACTGATGGAAGTGACCTATCAGGATTCATTTATGATGTCTCGGACACGTGGCTATCCAATGCAACATTCGATATTATCTATCATTGGGCTGACCACATAAATCTCCATGTAGATGATTGGTGGACTCCCTCTCGCATTACTTTTAGAATTAATGAAGGTCCAGGTGCTGAAAATGTATCCCTTGGATCCGCCTTTGAGCTAGCACTGATAAATACACCCGGTGATCTCTTCAATGGTCACGAAATCAATGTTCATCTTGCGATGAATGTCACCTACTCTCGCTGGTGGTCTGGTCTTAGAGTGAATCCCACTCAGCAGACCGTTGAATATGACTTTTCCCTCCCTGATAGTGGAAACGTCACAATTCAATCACTAGAATACCCATGAATCTCGAATCCCTCTCCAACCAACTATATCCCAACAAATCCACTGTCAGAAGGAATCTTGGATTCAGCTAACTCGCTCACACTAGTGTTACGACGGACAAGTATTTGAACCAGTTTGGGTTCGGCATTAGATTATGCAGAAGAAGAGCACCATACTTGTACTACTGGTTCTTGTCATCGCTGCAGTTGGACTCTACCTACAATTTAGTAATAACTCAAATGAACCAAACGAAGAGGATGGTCTTTTCGATAACGAAGGCAGGTATGACTCATCGAATCTGGATTATATGGGCGTGATATACACAAACAGGTCTGACATCCTCAATTGGAATGGCGGATATAGTGAGAGTGACGCCTGTCCTTGGGGCCGAGTACACAATGGGCTGGATTTCGCCTTTAGGAATGGCTCGACAGTGATATTTGCTGCACCAGGACATGTGGAGGAGATTTTGGTATCAGATGCTGGTCCAGCTGACAACATCTATAGTATCCATGTATCAGTCAGATTCAACGAAACCATACAAATCAACTATGTCTTTGAGCCTTGGACTACAAACTCGTCCGATACAGACCGCCAGATAGAGATGTTTGAAATAGAACTGGGTGATTGGGTTGACAAGGGTGATACACTGGGTAAATTCCTAGTGGTAGGAAGTAGTGCTCACATCCATTTTGCCGTATACAATAATGAAGCAACTTGTCCTAGACCTTTCTTCTCTGATGATGCATATATCGAAATAATGGCGCTTGTTCACACATATCAGCCAGGCTGGGAGCTATGCTATCCTTAACTTTCGCCTCAATCACTATCAAACTGTGGGCATCTTACTCCTCCCTTTAGTCCAGCCGCAAAACAGCGGTTACAGGAGTTACATCGAGCTGGGGTTTGTGTCCCAAGTTTTGCTTCTTCGGTCCAACGATCCAGGAGTGCTGGTTCACTGATAATTGGTCGACTAATCTGAATCACATCAAAAGCAACAGATGAATCTCCATCACCTGTTAGTAATTTGACAACAGTTTCCGGAGACCGGATACCTCCTACTAGTCCGAATAAGAGACCACTGTCACGCGCAACGGACCGAGCAACCATTGAATCATCCCGGAAATACGTGTCCTCGGGGTGTTTTGGTTTCTGAGTAGGATTTGGTCCGCTGAATATCACGCAATATGCTCCTGCATCAGCCAGTTTCTTTGCTAGTTCGCCTACTTCTTCAGGTCTGACGCCATCAGAGCTTGAATCTACCTTCACTTGGACTGGAATATCCACTGTGTTCTTGATAGCTCGTACAACATCCACCATTGCTTTACTGCGGCCGTCGATTGATGCTCCTGTGTATGGATCATTTTCTGGGCGATGATTATACAATGGATCAAAGAACTGCCAGAGACCATAGTGATGAGCTCCGTGAATCTCGATCAGATCAAAACCCGCTTCTTTTGCCCTTTTTGCCGCATTTGCATAAGCAAGTGTGACCTTTTCTACATGGTCTGCTGTCATGGCCTTTACTTGAATAATCTCACCAGCTAAACCCGGAACCTCCATGTCACTAGGTCCGAATATCTCGTTACCAGCATACTTTGGTAGACTCTTACATCCACAGTGGACCAGTTGAGCTGCTGCTAAACCACCCGAGGAATGAATTATCTCGGTCAGTTGCTTTAAACCCTCAATATCCTGCTGCTTTGAACTCGAGATCATACGTCGAACCGATTGTCCCTCAGGCATGACATATTGAAATCCTGTCACAACAATGCCAGCTTTGATTTTGCCATAGAACTTGAAGATAGCATCTCCACAGAATCCCTCCTCTTCTGCCAGTCCAGTCCAAGTGGCAGCGCGCATAATTCGGTTAGGAGCGATTGCTCCATTTGGTAATTCTAATTTCTGGAATACCACGCTTTCCCATGTGTCTTGGTCTACCATGAATCCACTCTCACTATAACTCATCTGGGCTCGAAACGGGTCTCTTTTAGTCTTACTTCATTCGAGTATATAGGCTTGGTCACGGAAATTTCATTTCCGCTCTCGTGTTTCACTGTATCTATTATGCATCTCTACAATTTTCATCTTCATCTCATCTGAGAATTCTACAACCAACTTGTTTCTCATTTCCTCAGTGAGCTCCTCACCTGCAGTTATCTTCTGTCCTGCAAGTTTCACAGCTTCAAGAAAGTCTGAGAGTTGCTTTTTTCCCTCTTCATAAAACAATAACTGAGCAGCTGGTAGAAGAATAGGTAGTGCTGCCGGGTAGAGTGCTCTCACAATATCGAAATTGCTTGTATCAGGGAATCCACATGTGGCAACCAAAACTAGGCTCGGAAACCTGCTTATTCTACCGGGATGTCGTGTTTCTCCATTATTGTTCACCATCTCGGGTAGTGTGAATACAAAAGTTCGTTCCAGAAGTTTCTGTACATGATGGGTCACATTTCTACCGTAGATTGGTGTACCAAGGAGCATTACATCCGCCTCTTCAATGGCAGGCCGGATCTTCTCCATATCGTCCTTTTGCACACACTTTCCCGGAGTCACCCACCAGCAATTGAAGCAACCGCGGCATCCATTTAAGTCAAGGTCAACAATGTGATGCTTCTCGATATCTGTTCCCGACAACTTCGCTCCCTCAATGAAGGTTTCCAAAAGCACATCTGTCGTACCATTAGATTTCCTGGGACTACCATTGAAAACTAGAAGCTTCATGTTCTTCACCTACTCTCCTTATCCTTATAGGATACGGGTCTACGCAATGGGTCAAATGTGCATGCTAAGTACGACATGAATTGGTGAATTGAAGAAGATTCGGTTTGTTTATGTTTTAGTTAGGCATTACCTAAATACCCCATAGGGAGTGAGATGGCTTTGAAAACATACATCAGTCTACCATATGTGAAGCGTCGTCAAATTCCCAAAGATTTTCAAGATGATGACAATAGAACTCCT
>JBHLRT010000064.1:2362-7557 GCA_048882305.1 Candidatus Thorarchaeota archaeon | reverse complement strand
CAGAGTCAGCTGCATTTAGCGAACAGCCATATGTTTCAAGATAGTACTTGAGACCCATATTCACCACGCCTAACCGCCTTGGACATGAGGAAGAATAGCTACCTCATCACATTCTTGAACGACTATTTCAATACCACCTAATGTTTCGACATCTTTCTTATTCAACATTACAATCAAATTGCCACTAATATCATCATTATGCATTATCAGCTTCCTGAGGTCTTCACCTCCAAGTTCGACAACTTTTGTGATGACATCTCTGACTGTGGACTCTTCAGGAACCTCGATATCTATGATGCTTTCTTTCAAGAGCTTTCGCACCGATCCAAAAGACTTGAAGCTGACTTTCAACTATCTAACCATTCTAATTGAAAGTTAGAGTGCTATTCAGCCTTTTGATAGTGTGCTATTGTTTCATCTACAAGAGCATTCACGACAGAAACAATCTCCTCAATGTCTTCCTTGCTAGCATTTTCATAGTGAATACCTACTGTAACTACGATTGGCACACCTATAGCCTTACAGATTTTTTCAGCAGCTTCGTTGGCCACAACATAGTCCTTGTGTCCAGGTAATGTCAGAGTGCTAACGCTGACAGTTATTGCATCTCTGTAATGACTCTGCGTGGGAAATGCTGTTGCCACTCCACCAATATGATGTTCATCTCCACCATATATCGCTATGAGAAGGTCCTTTCCTAATTCCTTTGTTTCGAGGTAGATTGAATGTCGACCTGCTTTTTTCGAAAATATCATTGGTCTACTTGTATCTCAACTTACCTCTAACCCTTTCGGTATATCTATAGACCTTCTTCTTTCAGATGCTCTTGATACATCCTATAGGATAGTGTCAATGTCTTTGGATGAGCAGATCTGTATTCATCTAAGAGCCCGATTGCTGTAGAGTAGGGAGCTTTCTTCACCTTTTCAGGGTCCTCATGTGCTTCTTTAGCAATTCTCTCAAGGACTGAGATGAAGAAATCAAGTTCCTGACGCGATTCTGTTTCAGTTGGTTCTATCATCAGTGCCTCGGGAACAATGAGTGGAAAATACACAGTTGGTGCATGAATCCCAAAATCTAGCAAACGCTTTGCGACATTCATTGCAGTGACTTCGGTTTCTTCTTTCAGTTCTTCCGCAGAGATGACACATTCGTGCATCCTAGGTGCATCCTGTGAGTAAGGTAAAGTAAAACCGGGAATCTTGCGTACGTGATGGGCAACATAGTTAGCGTTTAGCACAGCCACTTCAGACGCACGTTCGAGTCCTTCTGAGCCAAGTGCATAAATGTAGGAATAAGCTCTTACAAGTACGCCGAAGTTTCCATAGAAACTCTTGACTTTTCCAATTGACCGAGGGTAGTCATAGTCCAAGTCAAATGTGCCATCATCTTGCTTTATGATGCGTGGTACAGGAAGAAATTCCCTTAATTTCTCTGTGACTCCAACAGGTCCAGCACCAGGTCCTCCTCCACCATGAGGAGTAGAGAATGTCTTGTGGAGGTTCAAATGAACCACATCAAATCCCATATCGCCCGGTCGTACTTTGCCCATGATTGCATTGAAGTTTGCACCATCATAATAGACAAGTCCACCAGCATCGTGCACAATATCAGCCATCTCTCCAATGTCCTTTTCGAAGACCCCGATAGTGTTAGGATTTGTAAGCATTAGACCAGCGGTTCGTGGCCCCACTACCTCCTTCAAAGCGTCAAGATCCACAAGACCTTCTTTGCTGGAAGGAATAACGACCACTTTGTATCCAGCCATTGCAGCTGATGCAGGATTAGTACCATGTGCAGCATCGGGAATGAGCATCTCTGTCCGCAATTCGCAGTCTTTGGTGAAGCAACGGTGGTACTCCCGCATCATCATGACCCCAGTCCATTCACCCTGTGCTCCAGCTGCTGGTTGAAGTGATACTGCATCCATCCCTGTGATTTCACCAAGCCACTGTTCCAGCTCCCACATCAGCTCGAGCGCACCTTGGGTCATAGAAGAGTCTTGAAGCGGATGTAGCCACGCAAATCCAGGTATGTTCGCAGCCCAGTTGTTCTCAGCGGGATTGTATTTCATTGTACAACTCCCAAGAGGATATGTACCGAGATTGACAGCGAAGTTCATTTGTGAAAGCCTAGTGAAATGACGGGCAATTCCTGGTTCCGAAACTTCAGGAATACGAGGGGGATCTTTTCTAGTCAACGCAGTTGGGAGAATATCATTAAGTGTCCCGACCTCCTTCTTCACGTCTGGAGTAGCAGAGGGAAAAATGTGTCCTACTACTCCCGGGTTGGATCTCTCGAAGAGGAGAGGCTCTTGCCACTTAGCTTGACGTACTTTGAAATCATCAAGAGATCGGTGCTTCATTTTCTAGCACCTCCCTGTGTCACAATATCTCCGACCGCTTGGATTAGTTTGTCAATAGCTTCTTTGCTGTGTACTTCGGTCACACAGAACAGCATTGATTCTCCAAGGTCAGGAAAGTCGTCATTCAGAATTCTACCGCCGTGTAGACCTCGTTTTAGAAGACCTTGGTGTACCTCCTTGGATGTTATCCCATTCCCAAATTGAACAACAAATTCCTTCCAAATGAACTCACCAATGGCTGGTGCTTGGACACCAGAAATCTTGTTGAGCATCTTTGTAGTGTAATTAGCATTGTATGCGATGGTTTCACCAACTTGCTTTAGTCCTGTTGGTCCAAGAAGTGACATGTAGATAGCAGCAGTCACAGCAGCAAGTGCTTGGTTTGAACATATGTTGCTTGTTGCTTTTTCTCGGCGGATATGCTGTTCACGTGGACTAAGAGTTAGTACATATCCATCTTCATAGGGTTCTTCTTCAGTTCTAGTCATACCAACGAGTCGCCCAGGCATCTGATAGATGAGTTTTCGGTCATTCACGCAACCAAAGATACCTAGTAATGGACCACCAAAGGTCATTGGTGAACCAAGGTGTTGTCCTTCAGCTACGACTATGTCTGCACCGTAATGGCCAGGAGGCCGAATAAGTCCCAATGAAAGAACATCAACACCAGTGACAAGTAATGTTTCGTTATCATGAACAGTCTTGCTTATTTCGTCAACCTGTGTTTCTATGAATCCTAGATAACTTGGATTTTCTATATAGACTCCAGCAACATTCTCATCAAGTTTAGACTTGAGATCGGATAGTGACATCAATCCCGTCTTTTTGTCATAATCAATTTTTTCTATTTTGATATCTGCTGGCTCTGTGTATGTGTGTATGACTTTATAGTGCTCGGGATTTATTGTTCCCGGAACAAGAAATTTCGATCTTCCTTTCTTGACACGAATGGTCATTCTTGCTGCTTCAGCTACTGCGGTAGCCATGTCATACATAGATGAGTTGACGACATCTATCTCAAGAATTTCAGCGAGTAGACTCTGATACTCAAACAAGGTCTGAAGCATGCCCTGACTAATTTCAGCTTGATAGCTGGTATAGGATGTGAGAAACTCTGACCGCCCTGCCAGTGCGGGAACTACAGCAGGAACATAATGCATCCCTATTCCAGCCCCAAGAAAAACACGACCGTCATCTGCAGGCTTGTTCTTCCCAGCCAGTTCCTGAATTCTACGCGTGACCTCAATCTCGCTATGAGAGTGAGGAAGGTCGAGGTCTCGTTTAAGTAGAAATTTCTCAGGAATGTTTGAGAACAACTCATCAAGGCTCTTTTTTCCGATAGATTCTAACATCTCTTGCTCTGTAGCCTTTGTCATCGGTATCCAAGGATGCTTGTACTCCATGTTGGGTTCCACCAAACATCTGGTTGATTGAGGCGCAACAGTCTCCCAAATAGCCTTTCGGGTTGAACGCACTAGGGGAAGTTGGCTAGAATACTTTTTAACGACAACTGGTTATTCGACGCCAGCCACAGATGTGATTGAATATGAAACGTTGGCTTATGGAGATTCTAGCCTGCCCTGTGAGTGATTGCAGAAGCGGCTTGGATTTGGAAGTCTTTGCTTCGCACAACTTGGAAACCGATGGTGAGGATGTCGAAGAGATTGATGAAGCCTTAATCACATGTCCAAAATGTGGCAGATGGTATCCGGTCATTGACGGGATTACATGCATGCTCCCTGATAACCTCAGGATGGATGGTAAACAAAGGATTGAGGAAACAGCATTTCTCGAACGATGGAAGGATAGAATACCATCAGATATCCTTGAGAATGGAATTCCATTCAACTTATCATCGAAAGACTGAGCTTGATTGGAGTGTATACGATAGCTCCGTGGTGTAGCGGTCCAGCATAGCGGGTTTTGGCCTCGCTGACGGAGGTTCAAATCCTCCCGGAGCTACCACTATTTCTCCGTAGGACTGAGTCCGTCTGTTGGCTCAGATATATGGACTCGGAATAGCCTCTTCACATGAGAGAGAACGAGCCGATCACCATTGACAAGTACATCGATATCGATATGGTCTTGCAGACCGGATGTTGAAATCTTCTTTTCGAGGACAGCTTCTACCTGAAAGACCCCTGCTGGATTATCCATAGCAACTGTAATGCGTAGTGGCTTTTCGGTACCTTTGTCCAGAATCACATTGTGGATGGCTAAAGCTGAAACACTGTGAATATCGACTTTCCCCTTCTGAAATGGGACTGTTGTTCGACCTTTAGTCAAATCAGCGCCATCCCCTAGCTTCGTTATACCAGCCTCAAGAGTCAAACATTGTGTATCATCGTCATGAGCATAAATTCCGTGAAGAATGAATGAGAGAATATCAGTCGCTTTTGCTGGGTCATTGTAGATATCCATCAGTTTTGTCTCTAGAATTGGACTAGCCAAATTGATTGATGCCTGAGGATGTTCGCTTCTGTGCACAACCATACCTATGTCATGAAGATAGGTTGATGCAAGCACAATCAGACGTGCATCATCAATGTCACCAATCCCTTCTGCAACTACATTTGGTTGAAATGTTTGTTCGAGAATGTCGAAGACCTTCAAAGCATTCCAAGTAGCAACTTCTGCATGAATAGGACCGTGGTCTGTATATCCAAGCCTTGAAACAGCCATTCTATTGGCAGTACGAAGGTAAGACTGAACCTTTGGAGATCCTGTCAGATATTGATACATTTCAAGGGCGCGAGATTCGCCATTTAGTAGCTCTCTTGCACGTATTTTTTCTCGTTGAAAGTCTTCATTTGTATTCATCATAAACTAC
>JBHLRT010000064.1:0-2352 GCA_048882305.1 Candidatus Thorarchaeota archaeon | reverse complement strand
TGTTTGATAAGAGTTGCTTTTCGGCAAAGCATACGTCAATTGGCAACGAATGAAGGGAGAGAGTCTGGGTAGAATTGACCTACCTAGATATCTCCTGCTTCTTCTTGAAGTGACAACAGGATACGATCACTGGCACTTGTTGCCTTCTGAATGGTTTTCAGGTAATCCTGGCGGGATTTCTCAAAAGCCACCCGGCTTATTCTTTGCTTCTTCTTTCGTAATAGTAGCTGGCGAAGTCCAGCTTTGGCACCTTCAATCCTTTCATCTTGAAGTTCGAGCTGTCCAACAAGGTCTCTGTATCGAGCACCATGACTGACCATTTCTTCCCTCAAGCTCGGAAGTTTTACATCAATCTCCTCAATCTGTTGTTTGATGTCTCGTTCTCGAATCATATACTCTCTTTTCTTCACTTTACCTCTCCGTCGAGCTGCATCAAGTTTTTCCAGATCCATGTTCAGAGCTGTCTTTTTAGAATAGAGATTAGCAAACTCGCGAAGCAGTTCAGGAGGAGCGCCTGCTTGTTTAGGTTGAGAGTCTACAGCACCTTCTTCGTCTCGTGGGCCTACAACCTCTTCTGGCAATTCCACTTTCCTAAGAGTGACGTAGAGAAGACCAATAATTCCAACAATTATCGCGAAAATCATTGGTCGTGCAAAAGCACCAATTGAAGTTGTGTAAACCAGTTCAATTGCAAGTGCACTACGTCGAGTAGTGTTGTATGAGGTATATCTAAGAGTCGCATCAAAGACTCCGTATATCATTCGGTAGCCAGGAGTTGCTTCTTTCAGTGATACAGTAGGTGTCATAACAACATTGATGATATGTTTTCGAACGAAAACATCAGCTAATTCACCTAGAGGTAAATTAAGATGATTTCCATTCTCGCCTACTTCCTGATAGGCGCTTGTCTGGATGACATAATCTATAGTGAAGGTGTAGGCAAATCCGGATGCAATGCCTCCGCCAAATCTGTCAGCATCAAAGTTGACATTGATCGTACTTGTTTCATTGAATTCTCCAACATTTATGAGGCGTTGAGACTGCGCAAGAACACCAACCTCGTCAAAAATAGTGATTGATGTAGAGTACGCAGGAACAGTGAATGTTATACTATGAAGCGGATTAGCTCCTGTGTTAGTGATTGTAATTATTTCCCTGTAAGAAAGCCAACCCCAAGCATCTACTCTAATACGTGTTGTCCTATCAGATACAACATGTGGATTGTAAAGACGTAGATATGTTGTGAAATTCAGTTCTGTGAATGGTGCTATATTATATTCTGACGAGTCGGGTATATCGATATTTGGTACCAAAGACCCTTCTCCTTCGAATACAAGAGCAAAGTCACCATTACGAATGACATAAGGGATGTAGGGGTATTTAATGAACTCACATTGATATTCCCACTCATTCGGATTCGATAACCAGAACAGAGATGCCATATACATTGAGGTAGTGAAGAAGAATTGTTCATCAGTCCCTACTGGATTATTGAAGTATAGTCTCCAATGTAACATACCATTTGTGTTCGCAAGCCGACTAACAAGAATTTCATCACCATCTGCATCTTCAGCAGACATTGAAAGGAAGTCTGATTCGTATTTTTCAGGTAGGTACACATCAATTGAATTGATTGGAATTGATCCATTATTGGTTAGTATATAATCATCATCCACACGAGAACCGAAGTGTTGCGCTGGAACAAAGACACGACTAACATCGAGTTTCATTCCTAGTAATGGAGAGTAAGGTCGGTCAATGGTTACATTTACACCTATTACAGATGTGGCATTCGAGATATCAGTTGCATTGAAAGTGATGACATGATGCCCTTCAGAATAATCTGAGAGATCGACATTTGCTTCCCAGTATCCTGATGTGAATTCATACTCTAGAGAACTCCAGTCATCTTGATCAAAACGATAAGATGCCTCTTTCACCCAATCATCAGTGGCATTGAGTTGAAGAAGAGCTACCCAATCTAATATTGCATCCTCTTCAGGATACACAACTGCCAAGATTGGTGGGGAGTTTGGCACAAGACTCACTAAAGCTGGATTGGACCAATATGTGTGTTGAACGGGTAATCCATTTAGTTCTTCATTGTTTCCAAACATAAAGACGAATGGAAACTGGATATCCCTGTTAGTGAAGAGAGGAATGTCATAGATGTCGGTGCTATTCAACGATATTGCGTATTCAAGTTGTGTGACGGTTCCATTGTCAGAACCATCAGCCTGATTGATTCTTGATTGGTCGGAATCCGCGATGTGCTGGAAAGTACTTGTTCCATGCTCGTCACTGTAAACAATAGCACTGTTATCTGCAGGATTTGCCAAATGTTCTACTGTA
>JBHLRT010000063.1:0-7712 GCA_048882305.1 Candidatus Thorarchaeota archaeon | reverse complement strand
GATGTCGAGAGCATACTATTCAATGAGAGATTTGCATATGTTGGACTTTGTTCTGCGAGGAAACCTCATGTAACACCTGTGATTTTTGTCTATGATGGAAAGTACATCTATATCGGAATTTCAGTTGTTTCTGCAAAGTACAGGATAATCAGGAAGAATCCGAAGACATCAATTCTTGTTGACATGAGAGACCCAGTTAATCCGATGCGAAACAGGGCTGTGATGATAAGAGGAAAGGCAATGATCCTTGGTGAAATCACACCGATGGGTGTTCTAAGAATGTTCATCTACGGGCTCTGGATGTTCAGAGTTCGTTCATTGTTCTCAAGGAAATATCCACGGTATATGAAGTACTATGACACCAATGTCAATGAGTTGCCACTAGCGTGGCAAAATAAACCCTTTATATCAAGAGTCATGGTTCGTATTGAACCTGAACATATCACATATTGGAGAGAAGCAAGACCAAAAGTATTGAGAGTGTGACGAGATGTTTCTGGCAAAACAACACAAGACATACACATCCACGGTGAAGGAGATACCTCCAGAAGCACTCGAAATCCTTCGGACTGGGTCCTTTGCATATCTAGGAACTGCAGAACCAGATTGTGATCCACACTTAACAGCGATGTTTTTTCTCTGGGATGATGAATCGAAATTAATCTATTTGATATCAACCAAGACAAGCCGAAAAGTAGCAAACATAAGACGCAATACAAGAGTTTGCGTCACTGTAGATAGACGCGATCCTAAATCACCGGCCAGGAATTTAGGGGTGATGATTCAAGGGCGAGCTCAGCTTATGGAAATGCAAGTAGTCGATAGTTTAGTGATGATCAATTTCTTGGACAAATACATGCATTTCCTTGGACCTGGATATCCAATGGGATCGAGAATTGCAATTCGAGTTCGTCCAAGAACTATCTCATTCTGGAAAGGAGCGAAGTTCTCTAAGTGGAGAAATAAGATGAAGTGAATCCGAACTGGATTAGCTCATACTCTTTGATACTTCGTTTGCTTTCCTCTGAGTCATGATATAGAATAGCATCGAAATCGAAATACAAACCATTCCCCATATGAGTATACAAATAGGTGGTCGTACTAGTCCCACTAGTAGATAAGAAAGAGCTAGAAAGAGTCCTGTGAAAAGATGATTGAATACTGTAGAAGCATAAGCCGGAGTCAACTGAAGAGATTGGTCAAAATGGGTAAGAGCATATTGAGACCCCAAGATAGCAACAGGGAGTGTCGCAATACCAAGAATGGTGTACCAGTTTGTCAGATTAAGAAGGATGGGTAGAATTATCGATAGGTATACTGACGCCATGAGAGCTACATATCCCTTTGCGGCTGTTTGGCGGCCTAATCGAACAACTATTGTTCTTTTACCAGCGTCACGATCTGCATCATGGTCTGGAAACTCATTGATGTAGAGGACTGCTGTAATCAAAATAGCAACAGGAATTGAAGGATACACAGCTTCCCATGCCAAGACTTGAGTCTGGACAAAATAGGCACCAAGCGTCATTAAAACTCCAAAGTTCAGACCTATGAATACTTCACCATATCCTCGACTAACAAACCTGAATGGAGGAGCAGTATAGAAGAATCCAGACCCAACTCCAATGATTCCTAGGATCAAGATTTCAATACCTCTTGTGTAGGCTAGATAAAGTCCAATTCCTCCTCCTAATGCAAAGAATACAATGGCTTCGACGAACACTTCACGAGGTGACATCCAACCTCGTTGAATCATTCTGCTACCGCCAGTGAATGGGCGGACATACTCGACATTGATATCATCTGTTCCGCTTTTGTGATCGTAGTAGTCGTTCGCTATGTTTGAACCAATGTGGATGAAGACTCCAGCAATAAGTGTCAAGAGGAACATATCAACCAGAAAAACACCTCTCAAAGCCCAAGCGACGCATGTACCAAGGATGACCGGTACAATTGCGCCAGTTAGGAACGGGGCTCTCATTTCTGCAAACCAAATTCGAAGCCTAGAGGGTTTCTCTATAGATTCTTCAATCGTGGAGTTCATTGCTTACACCGGGTTATTCAATTACAAACCAATGCCAAGAAAAGGATTGTCTTTGGTATGACACCTGCTAGAAGAAAGGTAACTGCTTTAAGGTGCTTACGAATTGAATCAAATGCTAGGTGGATCATCTAATGTCGGAGCGACCCACAGTTCATACAGACCCGGACATGGGAGTTGATGTATCGTCAAGACTAATGGATACATCAGGTCTTCTTGAGAACGAGAAGATTCGCACCAGAATTAACCTCATCAATGAAGAGATCAAACGATGCCTCTTGGATGAAGATGGAGAACCTGCGCTGCTTTATGAAACAACTCGCCATCTTATTCTCGCAGGAGGCAAACGACTAAGGTCACTCTTATTGACCCTTTGTTGCGAGGCGGTTGGAGGGACAGTGGTAGATGCTTTACCTTTTGCAGTCGCTACTGAATTTGTTCAAACAGCCAGTCTTATTCACGATGATGTAGTTGATGAAGATACAATGCGAAGAGGGGTGGAAACCACTCATCAGAAATATGGGAGAAAGATGGCAATTATTGCAGGAGACCTCTTGGTTGCACTTGCTATCAAATTGATTGGAGAAAGGTCCAGTCCAGAATTGTTGACTTATGTTGCAGCAGGAGGAATCAAGATGTGCGAGGGAGAAGCTGCGGATCTCTTGCTAAGTCAGAACAAAGCTCAATCATACACTACTGCAGCAGCTTTGGAAATCATTAGGATGAAGACTGTATCATTCATGACATCCGCAGCCAAGGTCGGTGCGATGATTGGAAATGCAAATCAGAATCAACTTGATGCACTGATAAAATACGCTGAAATGCTTGGATTTGCATTCCAAATCAGGGATGATATTCTGGACATCGTAGCAACACAAAATGGAACAGGGAAGAGCGTGCTATCCGATCTGCGTAGTAGCAGAAGCAACTATGTTTTAGCACATGCTATTGAGAAATGTAATGCAGAAACACGGGAAGAATTAGTTAGCAAGTTGATTAACGAGGATACAGATTTCGCATTGAAACTTATAGAAGAATCGAAATCTGTTGAGATGTCTGCAGAAATAGCGAGTAAGTATATGCTTGCGGCCAAAGAAGCGATTCGTGGATATGATTTCACAAATCAGGAACTTCTATTATTGTTAGCAGATTTTGCAATGAAACGACTGTATTGATTCGCTGAATTAGAAGAATTGATTCAGAACCTTTACCATAGTTTTAGAAGCTAGGTCAACAGGAAGAGGTAAGCGACATCTGATTAGTGGTTCAAGAAATCTTACACCAGCAAGCCTCATACATAGATCGGTCATGAAATCAGAAGGCATCACATTATCAGCGATTCTAAGAACCCGCAATGCTGTGATTAATTCCTCTCCGAATTCAGACCTCCATTTGTCCTCATAAGAAGAGAGAGGTGTCGCACTGGTCAGATATGACTCTATGGCATCTCCTGCTATTTCGCCTCCGCAAAGGGCGGTTGGAATTCCCCCCCCATTGGAAGCCATAACATGGCCAGCGGCATCACCAACTAGAAGTGTATTCTCATGCCAAGTCTTTTCAAGAGGGCCTCCTACAGGAATGATTGCACTTATTCGTCTTTCAATCTTAGCTGCTTTCGCAGATGATGCGAGAGTTTTGAATACAAATCGATCCAAGTATGTCCGAAGCGGAGTGTCATCTTTTGCAATACTTCTTCGCATCCCAAAACCGACATTGACTAGCCCCTTGCCTTTCGGAATGACCCAGGAATAACCTCCTGGAGCAATTTGATCTCCGAAGTACATCTTTACGACAGATTCGTCAATATCCATTCCACTCATGACGTATTGTAGTGAAGGACTGAGGTCATCCTTCGAGTGGACATATTTTTCTCCGAGAGACCTTGCGACCACAGAATTAGCTCCATCAGCCCCGACGACTACTCGCGCAGAGAACGAGTTCGTTGAAGAACCACGTTTAGTAATTAGTTCATTATTTTCTGAACGAGAGAACACTGTTGTACTCAATTGCAGTTTTGTTCCAGCATCAACTGCTTCTTGAGCAACATATTGGTCGAACCTTGATCTATCCACGATATTTGCTTCAAATGGAAACTCGTATGTTGAACCATTTGGAGAAACTAGACGAATAGAGTGAGTTCTGTTCGTTACAAATTCCACGGGAACTTTAACTGCTGAAGGCATTCGGTTTGATCGAGGGAAAAGATTCCTTGCTTCAGAAGGAGTGGGGATTAACTCTCCGCATTGCACAGGCTGGCCAACAATGGACCTCCTATCACAGAGAACGGTGGCAAATCCTTGGTTGGCAACAACCTTACTTACAGTAGACCCTGCGGGTCCTGCTCCAACAACTGCAACATCGTAAGATTGTTTCAAATATTATCCATCCAGACATCTGGTTTCAAAGGAGAGAGCCCTGTGTATAAAATCTTCTCGAAAAGAAAAGAGAATGGTCGAACAGAAAGCTCGACCATTGAGAAGTATTCCTCTTTTAGTTTTCAGGAACTATTTCCTGAGTCATCTCAGAATCACCATTATCCTCATCTTCGTAGAGATGCTGTTCCTTTCCTCGAAGTGACCTAAGAATTGCCTGGATCTCCATTCCGAACATGGGTAGCATTGCAGAAATCATAAGAAATGCGCCAATCCAGACAAATGATATGAAAGGAAGAACCTTCGTGTGAATAGTGACCTGATACACACCAGGAATAATCTGCGAAAATCCAGTCACCGCGATGAATACATCTCTGAATGCATTTGAGTCCAGATATACAGTATGGCTTACCATACCCCAATCAGGATGTCCAGTGACAGTGGTATATCCTATACCGATTACACGCCAGCCCTGTGTACTGTTTTGGATTATATCGATAGTTACAACCATGTTGAAGTCTGTACTATCAATAAAATACTGCAAATCGATATCATCGACCCGAACAAAAATGTCTGGAGCAATTTCGTTCATCTGGTCGGTGAGGTAACCTGCATTCGTTTCATAGACTACGTTCTCACTCATGAAGACTCCAAGAAGTAAGATTATCATACCAAGGTGCAACATTAAGCGACCAACTCGACGAGTACTGGGGAGTTCCTCTTTTCCAGCTAGCACCCTTATGAACGCAATAACCAGAAAACCAATGCCTGCAACTGCAGGAACAATCAAGAAGTTAGCAGGCCAGTAGTTAGTGGGGAGAGGACCAAAGCCACCAAATACTGAAGCTGCAGCTATAACTGCGCCTACAAGAAACACTGCAACGACGATTATGCTTCTGTTTCTATAATTTAGAAAATTCGTCCGCATACAATAGAATGCTGAACCGATTAGGAACACACAGGCAGCATAAAATCCAATCCTGAAGAATTCAATGTCCATTCCGATCATGTGTTCTGAGAAGCCTATTGGGTCTAGTATGGCTAATACTAAATTGTGACCCGCAGGAAGGGCAACACCAATTGTTGAGGTAGCTGTAACGATTAGCAATCCAAAAAGAGCGATTTTGATCGAGAACAGTCTAATATCAGAGGTATCAAAGAATCCCGGTCCAGTCAATCCGTAATCATCTTCCATGTCTCTAAATCCCGAAAATGTAGCAAGTATCGCACCGAAGGCCAGGTTGGAAAGAAGTGTGACTAGCATTGTCCAGCTCACAGCACTCATACCGAATCCATGAACAGACGAAAGAACTCCACTTCTTGTTGTCCAGGTCGCAAAGAGCACAGTGATGTATGCCATCACAAGAAATGAATCGCGAATTACATCATTCTTCTTCAATGTTGGTTTAGCATGATAGTATAGTGTGATTAACAGCCATGGAATCAAAGATGTTGTTTCAACCGGATCCCAAGCCCAGTAGCCGCCCCAGCCGAGTACAATATATGCCCAATAACCGCCAATTGCTATGCCGCACGATAGCATTAGCCATGAGAGGATTGTAGTAAATCGGACATACGCATTTACAACTGGGATTTGATCAGCATTACGTTCTTCACTATGGATTGTGAATCCTGCAAGCTTAACCGAAAATGGGACAAGGATTAATGCATAGGCAATGAAGATGAGTGGAGGGTGAATCGCATTCAAAAATGTTGAGAGTAGTGGATTCAAACCCAAACCATCAGGAGGAACCGATCCTTGAACCAAACGGAATGGTTGAGCAACAAGTGTATTGATGGCAATGGCAATGGACTCAACCACCATTATTATCGCTGCACGATAGACGAGCGTATCATCCTCATACCCTCGGGTTAAAGCTCGGAAGCCAAAGTATAGTGTAAAGGATAAGAAAGTCCAAAAAACAAGAGAACCAGATTGTCCGGCCCAAAGACCTGAAATCTTAAGCATCAAATTTGCATTCCTTTCAGTGACTTGGACAACATATTCATACTGAAACTGATTCGTGAAAATCAGAGTGCCTAACCATAGGATGGCCCCAGTACTGGCGAGAAAGCCAATGATTGATGCAATAAATGAGTAGTTCTCGTATCCTTCGATTTTTGGTCCTAGCAACATTATAATTGCATCTAGGAGACCAACTACTACCGTAGCAATTAGTAAGATTGTACCGATGTCCATATGTATCTCTCCTTCATGATTCTAAGTTCTCTTTCGAGGGCCGCGGCGTCTCGCTCGTTTGCGAGCAGCTTTCTTTCCTTCGCGTTGGACCTCCTTATATCCACCCGTCCTGCTCTTTGCGTAAATGTAACCAATTCCTGGAGCAGCGACCAGAGCAATAACGGTTACTATCTGAAATGTTGTAAATGGCGTCGTATTGATTATTGGTCCGAGGATGGTCAATAGATAGAGTCTGCTTTCACCTACATTTCCAGATTCATCCGTTACCAAACAGAAGAATGCAATTTTATCATCCTTTTCGAACTCACCAAGATCGATTCGCCAGATGATTAAATCGCCATCGAATCCTACTGGAGTCATATTCTCTACCGTATATGTACCAGCATTCAGTCTCCACCACATCTCACATGAGTTCGTGTTGCTGTGAAGTGGAAACTCATAGGTTTCCATATCGATAACTACATCATCGCCAGCACGCACTTCATTCGTAGGATAGATTGCACGAAGCGATACAACAGGAGCAAAGTTGTCAGTACGAACTGCGAAGAAATAGATTCCCGCTACAAACACTCTACCTGTCGTGTCATTAGCGACGACCTCAAAATTCACAGCTGAATTATTGGCCAGAGGGCTCATAGTGTTATTATAGAGTCCACTAATACTTGAATGAGCATATAATGGAAGGACATGATATGTGGTGTTTCCATCGAGTCTCAAGGAGTAATTCACATATACATAGTCAATTCCATCGTCATCAAATGCTGTAACTGAGAAATAGATTACATCTTCAGGTCGAGGATTTGTAGGTGTTATTCTCACGTGTGTAACGATAGGTAATCCATAGCTCCAAATACGTTCCAGACCCAGCACAGCCTGTGCTTGCACAGATGTATAATGAATCTCCCAATCAGTACTGAAAACATCCCACTCTTGGTTGGAATTACTTACAAAGCCCTCGTCCTCGAGATCCCATAAACGTGAAAGAACTAGCTCCAGAGTGTCGATAACCATTCTGACAGGATATATTGAGTTGGTTGTTTCATACAACTCTTCCAATGCCAATATCATCTGGAACTGAATCTCTGAATACTTGTAAAAC
>JBHLRT010000062.1:0-7720 GCA_048882305.1 Candidatus Thorarchaeota archaeon | reverse complement strand
AATCTATTTTCATCCATGTCCAAATTGAACTCAAGATGATCATCTCCCGTCATTCGTTTGCTCACCTTAGCGAGCTCATCGATACCCAAGCAGATGTCGTGTTCGCCCTTGCATGAATATTCTTGAAATATTCCAGAAGGAAGAGCTAGATCAACCATTGCAGCTTTTGATGAGTCGAGCTGACGGAGTGATATTCCAGATTCGGACACACGGAAATGCGCTTCTGTAAGCAGAGTTGCTAAAGCGTCTACAATCTGTTTCCATGTTTTGGTGCTGTCGAGGGTAGCGTGAAACATGCCGTTATCTCCAACCATGTATTTGATGGGCGGACTGGCTTTAGTAGGTCCAGATGATAAGTATCATCTGGGCGGTCAGTGCCGCACTCTATCTTTGTCAAGATTCTCAAAATGGATTTCACATTTTAAGTGTACTTCTCGATAGATTTGATGTTCTCTTTATAGGCATAAAGTGTCAAACTAACAGTTAGTGACTTATTCACTCATTGTCTTTGTCACTTTTTCCCCTATATCTTGGACTTCCTTATAGAGTGGGATGTTCAAATCATCGATATCATAAGCGAGCAATGCGTTGAGTCTTAACTCCTTTCCCTCATCACCAGTCTTCTCAGTGACCTCTCCGATGAATAAGTATCTCTTTTGTAACTCTAGAGTGCCTTCAATACTGACTTGGATTTTTCCTGCCTTTTTCACATCATCATCATAAATGTCTTGGACTAGGACTAGTCCCGGACTTGCATCAACAACAATGCCCATTATTCTGACCGGTCCACTGGTTTCAGAAGATAAGTTTCGTATGGTGGTTAGTTTTGATGGTTTTCGACGGGAAAAGGTCTTCTCTTCGGTCAAGCTGGTTTCTCCATTCGTACTATGATAGTATCGAACAATAGTTCACTTAGTGTTCAGCATCATGGGGGCTATAAATCTGTCAGTCAATTCCTTTTGAGAAATTATTGATCATCCACCATAATTACGCCATGTGTGTTTGCATTTTGTGCATCTATAGAATTCTGTAGCTCCTTCGTCGCCCCTTCTGGTCTGTAACGTCCAGTAATAGGCTTCAGTGTTATCGCATTTGGGACATGAAGCCTTTGTTATTGGCATAGGAATAGAATCGTCTTCAACTACGATTATCTTGTCACGTGGAGTTTTCTCAATGTTCTGAGAAACAGTGAGTTCGCCCTTCAATTTTTTAGTATATCCACAACTTCTACATTTTAATACAACAGTACCATCATCTTCTGTGGCTCGTCCCATCATTTGGCCACACTTATCGCAGAATTCCATGAGTGGTTCACTTCTCCGTTTCAGCGTTTGAAATTCAATTAAGCATTACGACAGCGAACATTCTAGTTTATGGCAAAGAGTCGATGTGTTGTTCTAGAAAATGCTGGAAAGATAGTGCTGCAATCTCTCCTTCTCTTTTTCTGTTGGTCTTAGAATCAAGATTGAGGTTCTGAGTAAGAACATCGACCATACTCTGAACAGAGATTCTGTCCTTCATCCAGAGATAGGCAATGATAGCTTCATACGCGTCTGCAGCCTTCCCGATGTCTGTTCTCCGAGAAATGTGTCTATAAACTTCAGTTGCCCGTATCGCACGAGCGAGCACACTGTCTCTAACTTTTGCACCTGTTGCATAACCGAGAACTCTAGATTTTGCTAAAGAATAGCAGAGATTGACTATGCCATCACCAACTTTAGCAAGACCTTTGTCGTTTACAATCTCTTCAATGGTTTCATGTTGGACAAAGTCATCCCACATGTGAAGAACCACCGGTATGCAATGTTAATCCACATTATGGTCTGACACTGCTTGTTTGAATTTCTTTCGAAATTCTTCAGTTCTAGCCAGCATCTTCTCTAGGGCTTCTCTAAGTACAACATTGGACTGACGCCTTTTTGTCTTGAGGGTCACAATTGGACTGGCTAGAAGTGGATGCTCGATATTGTATCCGGCAAATTCCACTGAGGGTTCTTCTAAGAGTGTCTTACGTAGCAGGTTAGGGAATGAATGTCCTTCTCCACCAATCTCGAATTTCAATTCAAATTTTGTATTTTCAATAATTCTTGGTTTCATGTCTAACGCCTCCTATCATCTCTGCGACGGTCATCGCCTCTTCTACCGCGTCTGTCGCCACCTCTTCCACGTGAATCACCGAAACGTCTACTATCTCGACCTCTACGATCGTCACGATCATACTGTTGACGTCCATACGAACGTCTACGAGGTGCTAGGTCAGGTCTTGCTTCAAGGCCAAATCTGAGTCCATAGTCATTTGCGACCTCACGTGTTTCTCGATTTTCACAACGAAGACAAAACATGTTATTGTGTGATGTGAGTGTCAAGGGATTACCACATCGTATACATTCAGCATAAACAACACCGAGCTCAGGACCGACCATTGTCAACTCAACAGGAATTTGGTGAGTGTTAAGAGCTGCAACTCGAACAATGTCGTTCTGTTTGAGAACATCAAGCATGCTTTTCACATATCTTCTGGTTACATTGCTAATATGTAGCTCACCGATAAGGCCGCTGTAATAATCCTCATCATTAATCCTTACAATCTTAACTTCAGCTCGTTGATCAAAAGCTAATGTGACTTGCCCCATCAATATGTCGCCTTTCATGGGGAGTGCTAGTTTCATTCCACCATCTGAGCTGATTACTCTAATGCTACGTTCCTTGAGGTCCATATCAACTTGTCCAGGTGCTGCGGCATAAACAATGCCATCTTTTTCATATGTACCAAAACTTGGCATCAACTCTTCAATAACACATAGTTGATCTCCTGGCACTACGGTATCGCCGCTCTTTACATCTGCCATTCTATTCACGCTCTTTGACACATATACGATACAGATCTACATCCACCAAGTGTTTCGGTTTCTTATGGAAGTCGAATAGTCGGCCAATTGGAAACTGAAACGTTTCTAGTTGTGTCACTGTGGCACCTAGTTTCTCTATCTCTTTGCTCAGGAAGTCTCTGTTCTTTTCACCTGCAAGATGCATGCTATATACCACATCAGCTGCTGAGATTGCCACTTTCAGGAATCTCAGGTCAGCACCCCTGTTCTTTACACCGAACGGGGGATTACTTACTACGGTATCTATCGGACAACGTAGCTGTAAGGAGGTGACATCCCCCAGAATCCAGTCTACGATGTCATCTGTCCCGAGCAATCGTGAGTTCATTTGAGACGCCTTTAAGGCTTTGCTTTGCACATCAATTCCAATCACTCGGTTTGCACCTAGCAATCCAGCACCAATTGCAAAGATTCCGTCGCCACACCCTAAATCGCATACTGTCTTGCCAGTAATATCATTGTGCTCCATTTGTGCAGAGTAAAGGACTGATGCTACGATTGAAGCAGGAGTGGGATACTGTTCCAAAGAAACATTGTACTCCTGGAGTCGCTCCATCGATTGAAGTGCAATCTCAAGGTCTCGTTGACGCAAGAATCTCACCGGTTTCATTCTTATACTGAGAAGTCAGCAATGGTTTTCATTGATGAATTATGTTATTTGTCTGTGTAACAGCCCTGAGTAATACCTACTCTTATCAGTTCCATATGCTCCATAGGTTCCAGTCGAAGTCCATTGGAACTTGCCTTAAGTTCTTATGGAAGTATTTATGTCCCGGTTAGTATACGTTATGCAAGATTCAGAACGGAGTAGATGCAGTTATGGAGAAACCACTCGATAAACTATTTGATAAGTTCTTACAAGGCCAAGCCATCTTTAGAGATAGGACCGCTCTGAGACCAACATATGTACCGGTGAGCCTACCATATAGAGATGAACAGATGAGCCGAATTGGATCAATATTAGGGCCAGCACTCAGAGGCGCATCACCTTCGAATATTTTATGTTATGGAAAGACTGGGACAGGTAAGACTGTGGTAGCTAGGTATGTACTTGAGATGCTTGTCAACAAGGCAAAAGAAAGTGGAATAACAGCCCCTCTAACTGCATTTGTAAACTGTAGAATAGTAGGGACCAACTATCGAGTACTGAAACGATTGTGTGACGCAATTGAGGCAACTATGCCGGATGGATCAGAAGTTCCTTTTACAGGACTTCCGACAGATGAGATTCGAGATGTATTGAAGAGTAAACTTGATTCTAGGTCGAATATTCTAACAGTAGTACTTGATGAGGTGGATAGTTTACTGAAACGAGATGCAGGGCAAGGAAATGATATTCTCTATGGACTTACACGTATGAACGGAGAGTTGGAAAACAGTAGAATTTCGATTATAGGGATAAGTAACGATTTGAAATTCAAGGAGATGCTTGACCCAAGAGTCTTGTCCACACTTGGAGAAGAGGAAGTGATTTTCTCACCCTACAATGCTGTAGAGTTGAAGGGTATTTTGAAACAGAGAGTCGAACTAGCCTTTAACAAAACTGCTATTGCAGATGAAGGTGTAATCAATCTAGTAGGAGCTTTAGCCGCTCAGGAACATGGAGATGCAAGAAGAGCGCTTGATTTGCTTCGGACCGCAGGTGAACTAGCAGAGAGAAGAGGTGATGAAACAGTAACCCAAGATCATGTTCGTGAAGCGCAGAAAGTCATTGAACGTGACACCATTACTGAAACTGTGAAAACTCTTCCAATGCAATCAAAGGCTGTTTTGTTTGCGGTATATGTCTTAGCTAGTAAAGGGCAACGGGATATTTTCACTGGTGAATGTTATAACATCTATTCCGAGATAGCTAAGTCTCTTTCGCTTGACACATTAACACAGAGAAGAGTTTCTGACCTGATTTCAGAGCTTGATATGCTAGGTCTGATTAATACTACAGTGATTTCAAAGGGACGCTATGGAAGAACGAAGAAGATTAAGCTGGCAGTAAGCAAGAAGCAGATAGGCGTTATTCTGGATGATGATAGCCGTCTAAGCAAGGTGGCTCAAGAGATTCTTGAATGAAGAATTGAAAATTAGCTATTGTACGTCGGTCATATCATAGAAGAATCTTACATCAGGAGCACCTGATCTGAGATTCAGGAGTGTGACGATACCGGGTGTTGGCACCACTCCTTGTTTACGCATGAAATCAGTCTGAGATTGAAATGTCCCAGAATTGATGATTTGCACACCACGATAATTATCAACAGCGTTATGATGACAATGACCGAAGTGAACAACATCGGGGGGAGTATCAATCACCATCCAGTCTCGATGAAGCGGAGCAAGCTCGGTTTTTCCACCGTACATAGGCACTAGATGTCGTTTCTTCAGGAGTTCCTTCATTGGTTTTGCTGGTTCTACATATGATGCTCCTGGGATACTTGTTACTAAATCATCCATACTGTCACCATGAGTCATTAGAATATTAACACCTTCGACTATCACCTGACTTGGGTCTCCCAACATTGTAATACGATCTCCTAGATTGTAAAGTGATTGTGCAAACACCTCGGATATAGGAGGTTTGGGAAGAGCCTGTCTGTTTGCATCATGATTGCCAGGAATACAGAAGATTTTGATGTATTCAGGAAGTTTCCTCAGTTTACTCGCGAGAAATTCATACTGGTCATAGATACTCTCAATTTTCAAATCATACCTTTGTGTCGGATACACGCTGATTCCATCTACCATGTCGCCAGCAATGAACAGATATCTTATCTGCCTCACAAGATCTTTGTCTTCTTCATCAGCATCGCGTCCATTCATCCAACCAATGAATTTGTCAAACTCATCCTCTAGAAACTCTTTACTTCCACAATGGAGATCGGAAATAAAAGCGGCATAGACCTCACGTTTTGCTCTACCGATTTCTCTCGCTGTGGGAATATCTGGAAATATCACATCATCCGCAATCATCCTTGCATCTTTATCTACAAAGCCTGAAATGCATGTGACTTCATCAAGGAGCAAAGAGTTGGCTTTCTCTGAGAGTTGCTGCCCTTCTAGACCTTCTTTAGTAGCAGGAACAATACAAATTATTGATTCCTCTTCATCCTCCAATTCGATGATTACATTACGTGACTGAGAGATACTTCTGTTTTTTACAATCCCAAGAACCATCTGGCTTGTACGTCGGTTTGTGGCATCATCTTTTTCGGTAATCGTCTTTCTCCTTTTTGCAGATTCTTTTCTGAGCTTGGCAACCTGTGGAGATACTGCATTCTGTGTATCGATTCTGCTCATGTATATCCTCTTGATTCGGTTAAATCGATCTTTGAAAAGTGCCAAAAAGTCCTCCACGGTTCCTTCAGAGCCAACTTGATTGGGACTAGGATTTTTCTCTATACGGTATATCCAACCAGTTTCTAAGTCAGGAACTACTGATGGCTGCGTTTCTATCACTGAAATCGGTTCACTCAAAGAGCTATTATCAACCTCTTCAGGAGTGTAGTCTGGTTTCTTTCCCTCAATTAATGACTCTACATAAGGACGAGACAATACTGAGGGGTGTTCTCCTGATGCACTTGATATAAGGACAGATTTGACTGTTTCAATGGGGGTTTCAAGCAATAAGATGTAATCAAGAGCTTCTGGTGCCACTTGGAATCCTGACTCAATTAACAACTTGAGTACATTGCGTCGAATTGAGGATGTCAATGTGTCACCAACTAGGAAGAATAGTTTCTTTGTTTTAAACATCATCCATCGAGGACAATATCTTTGTGAAAAAACGACCTGCGGGAAATGTAATAAGCCGCTTACTTAGAATCCAATTGGCGCCATCCTTTGCTAGGTGCGATGATAATGGTCAACATCAGAAGACTTCAACAGACCGGTGGAAAGAATGGAAGTTCCTTTCTCATAATATTGCCAAAGGACTGGGTAATTAGACAAAAACTAGGTAAAGGAGACCCAGTGGTAGTTGCAGAACGAGAGGATGGATGCTTGATTGTTGATCCACGACTTCCAAAGGCTGGTGAAAGAAAAACAACTACAGCTAAGCTGGAAGAAAACTTGCGTTGGGAAATAACAAGTAGATATCTACTTGGCTTTGATGAGATTCGAGTAGTGAGTGATGAACCAATTACGCACGACCAAAGAGAGGATTTGAAAAGGATAATCAAACGATTTGTAGCACTCGAGGTCACTGAGGAGGATGACTGTCAGATAGTAATCCGCTGTCTCGTTGATCCTGCAACCTTACCTGTGAATACAGCCATGCGTAGAATGCATCTCATCACTTCAAGAATGGTTAATGATTCATTAGAAGCGTACTTTGAAGGGGAGAAGGAGAAGGCAAATGAGGTTGTCCAGCGAGATGAGGAAGTAGACCGTTTATTTTTCCTGATTGTGCGGGAGTTACGTTCAGCAATCCAATATCCAAGAATGAGTGAGATGATGAATATTACACCGGTAGAGGCACTTGATTTTCGACTTGCTGCTCAATATATAGAGCGTATTGCCGATTTAGCAGTAGATATTGCACGGAGGGTTGAAGAACCCATTGATGCATCTTTGAAGAAGAAGATGAAACCAATTGCCGAAAAAGTGAATGCAATGTTCAATGACGCTTTCAATAACCTATTCAAGTTCAGTCCAAACAAGGTGAAATTCGTGATAGAGGCAGAAAAAGAATTGATATCCGAAACAGGAAATCTCAGGCAGCATGTTGTTGCCAGTCCAAATGGACAACCTCAGACGCAGGTGTTGGTTGTAGATAGCCTATTGAGAATGGGGGAAGCTGCAAAGGATATTGTGGATTTGGCCTTACCACACAGCTAGAG
>JBHLRT010000061.1:0-7776 GCA_048882305.1 Candidatus Thorarchaeota archaeon | reverse complement strand
GAAAAGAGAAAAGATTACGCTTCTCATAGGCTTCTTTTTGTTCATTGTTGTATTGCCAGGCACTTGACTCCAGCTACTACACACTCCTAGACTCTATGACTCCGGCTTCTGAGAGGTCTTGTACAATCTTAATCATCTTTCCAGATTCTATTTCTTTGAACTGGAAACAAATCATGTCCCAGATGAGATCAAGTGATGTCCAATCATTAGCCATATTGAGCATCTCGTCTATCGACGAAAGTATTTTTTCATTCGCGTCACTCATCTTTCTATACTCAGCAGCTTTGTCACCCAAGTTCTTCATTAAGTACCCTGGTGCCAATGCATGGTTGTGAATTCTTTTTACTTCCATTCCAAAACTGATTGTGTCAAGCGAGATTTGGTCTTCCTGCATAGCTTCCATACCCACCTCCGCGCATGCTCCTTCATACGCTTTTCTTGCTACAACCATTTCTGTGGTATACACCATCTGAAGACTTGTCTTGAGCGATTCACGTAGTGATTCTTGTTCTGAAATTAATGACCATTCCTTGGCGGCCCTGTCAAGAGTTGCTTGTCCCAAGTCATGAGCAAGACCTAACCAACGAAGAACCCTTGGATATAGCTTTTCGGGGTCTCCTAGACATCGCGAAAGTTCAGTTACGCCGCGAAGACTTACCTCCTGCATGAGTTCTACAAACTCGTTCCTACATTCGGTAAGGATTGTTTCTTCATAGACATGGTTAGGTAGAACATAAGAGAGAGCTGAGAGTGCTCCTATCCTAGATGCATAACTCATCTGTCTAGTGTCTAATTTGTCTGCTGTGTCTGTAGAAGTGTGATAAAACCTGTCCGGAAACTGATTGAGCATAACCGCTGGTATGCCTACAGTGCTGTCTGTCAACATGAAATGATCACTACCCGGGGAGTACCTACTATACTCGTACGGTATTGGTGCTACCATGCCACCTTCTCGTCTGCTATCTTCACGTTTCGCTTCCGACTTCATCCAGAACCTTACGACATTATTCATTGTCGTTGGTAATGAGAATGGTGTTCTATATAGGTGAAGTACTGAACCTGACTTGGTAGGATCCGCACCAACCATGTCTAGATTTATCATGCCAACACAACGCTTGAGGGTATCTTTCTCATTCTCGATGAACTGTATGGTACCAGACCATTCAGGAATCCATAGAAATCTGATTGAGAACACAGGCTTTGGTATTTTTCCCTCTTTAATGAGGTATGATAATGTTCGAAGAATCTCTAAGAGAGCTCCACTACCAGAGGCATTATCATTTGCACCTGGGTGAGGATGACATACATGAGCTGCTAACCATAGTTCTTTGGATTTGTCTTCACCTGAAATTAGGGCCGATAAAACCTGTGTCTTACCCACGCCAAGCGATGCATCTACATTCGCCTTTACTGTGACTACTTTGTTTTCTTCAAGCCATTTCTTTATCTGGACTCCGTCACCTTGTGTTAGTGCAAAACCAAATGTTGCATTTTCCTTCTCATCCGAGTCAGGCCAAATGGCATCATATCTCCTTAATTCTGCAATTTCGTCAATCCCTTTTGGCGGGACGAAGGTAAGAACTCCTGCGGCACCATATTTAACACAAGCAATTTGATGTACAATTCGAGCTAAGCTTTCAGTAAGCACAAGTTTTCCTTTCACATCTTTTTCTTCATAATCAGATGGTTTTAGTCCTTTACCGACGTATACAACCTCTGTTTCGATATCTGTAGATGTTGAATGTGCGATTAGTGATATTGGTTCCGCGCTGAAATCTGCAAGAACTCTTTGCTCTGGTTCTAGAAGCTCTAGTATTCCACTCTTTGCTTCCCACCCGAATGGGTTTTGCCAAGTATCAATCGTAGTCTTGCCATCTGCGGGATATTCGAACACCTTGACTTTAGCGTCAGATATGGACGGGATTGTGTTCTTCAAGTATTCAATAGCTTCGGAAAAGCCTGGACTAGCCTGAATCCTATGAAATCTTGATATTGCAGTGGCAAAATCTTTTGCGCTGATTCCTGATATTGTGTTTGTGACAGCTTTGACGATATCATCTGGTAGCATATTATCCTCTCACAGGGAAAAATCGGGTGATATTCTCACATAAGTAGTCTGCGACTTGTGCGAATTTGTTATTCTTTTAGAAAAAATGACATTGCCGGAGGTGTGATTCACCTCCGGTGCGTTTTTGGAAGCGTGAATTACGCGTATTTTATGGGGCTATAGAAGATGTGGGAACTGGCGGAGCTGGTAGACGTGCAGCTGCTTCAGCATCAACTTGCAATAACCCAGGGATAGAGTCTCCAACCAACTTAAGTTTGTCACGAAGTTCCATTGTATTGGCTTCTTCCTCTGTTTGTTCATTATAGAACCAGTGTAGCATAGATTGAGCGGATCTATCTCCTATCTTGTCCGCAATGTCGCCAATCTTGTAAATTCTCCCAGTCACAATTGTTTCGTGATTGTATGCATCTGCGAAGACTTCATGGGCTGATCCCCATTCAGTCTTTGGAGCTTCAATCTTCGTCATTACAACTTTTGCTCCTCGCTCAGTAAGATGTCTGTAAAATCTCATTGCATGGTTAAACTCTTCTTGATATTGTACTTCCATCCAATGGGCAAAGCCTTTGAGATTTTGGCTTTCAAACCATGCTCCCATTGAAAGATAGATGAATGCGCTATATAATTCGAAATTTAACTGGTCGTTTATTGCGTCGACTAATTCTTGATTAATCTCCATATTCGTACACCTCAACTTCCATGTTGATTTTTTCAACTATCAGTTGTTTCTCACTTCACGATAATTAATTGAGTTGTCTTTAAACTTTCGGTACGACCTTACATTTTTCACTTCAAAATGCGACAAAACTACAATTTGGACTGGTTTGTCTATCCTACATCCAACGAACCTTTTTCTTTGACAAATTGAAGTGTGAACTCTGTATATTATCCGGAGTTGAAGTTGACTTTGGCACTACCCGATCTCACGCTTCTTACAATCATGTTTGAGTTCGTACCACCGCTTATTGTTACATTGGTGTATTTTCTTTTCTTTGGGAATCGAAAAAGTAAGTTCATTGAAGCATTCATCATTCTGATGTACCTGAAGACAGTGACATATTTCTTGATGAACATATTCCTTCTTGGAATTGATGTAGGAGGAGGTTTTGATCCATTTGTTGATTCCCGTGCGTTATCATGGCTACTTCTTACAGAGATGCTGTTCCACTTTGTAACATCGCTTCAAGAATACATGATTTGGGTCATGGTTTCCTTCTTTGCAGTCTTATTTGGGATGGTTGTTCTTGCTGCAAAACTGGCTCTTCAGGATCCATTGAAGATGAGATTCAAGAATTTGATTCGGAGTATAACTCGAAAAGAACCAGAAACTGATGGTTACACCGGTTTTGGAGATCGATTGACGAACATCCGATTTGAAGGTCTTGAGCCTCAGCCTTTGAACCCAGAAGTTCAAGCCCGTGCATGGAGAGATGCATGGAGGGACTATCTAATCATTGGCCTTGCTACAGTAGTGCCATCGATTTCTATCTATGTTGGGACAATCCCCAACTTCGTAGCAGGTCGTCAACCTGACATTTACCTCTGGAATATTCTGATTTTCCTAACATGGATATACAGATTTGGATATCCCGCATCAAATCGAATCGCCAAAGGTGCTGGACTTCGTCTAGGAAATCGAGATATCGGCGGAGAAATGATGCGCGGTGTACTTGGTTGGTTCTTCCGACTCAACCTTGTGCTATCATTTGGCCTTGTTGGAATTCAGGTTTTTCAGGCTTTTACTTCAGGCGTACCTATGACAGATATTGTCAATGTCTTGACTGCATACTATACTACTGGGCTTATCTATGCAGTACCTCCAATCATTTTCGCCATTCTTATTCTTCCACTCGTTGAGGACTTTGCTGTTGTCCTGTACAAGAAGACATTTGACTCACTATCGAGAACTAGATCTAATCTATCTGGAATGAACATTGGAGGAGCTCTCAAGAATATTGGGGCTGGAATTGGAACCGGATTAGTTGTATCTGGGGCATTTGTGGCTGCGGTATTTGCCACCACAATAAATTATGCAATTGAACGTGGCTTGTTCCTCTTCTTCCCAAGACAGGTAGATGATGAATTCATTGTTGAAATCCTAAACAATCCTCTGAACAATATCGAATTGATCGGAGAAACGATCTGGTTGTTGATGTTGCTCGCGATCCCCTTTGCAATGATGATAGTTCTCGGAGTGTTAGGTCAATATGTATGGAAACGGTCTAAAGGTGGAATAGAAACATTTGCTCTTTTCTCTGGTGTGACCTTGTCAATGGTTACGTACTTCGTATTCCCAGGACTTGATTATATTGTCAACTTCAAGCTGACCCCTGCTATATATGCTGGAGAGGTATACAACAGACTGCGGCCAGTTCTTTCGCTTCCAACAGCAGAGCAGCAATTGGTCCGTCTGGCTTCACAATTCATTCTTAACCTACCGCTTTTTGTTTTCAGCACACTCTTCATCCTTTACTTCTTCAAGTATAGAGAGAGTTGGCGCGAACAGATTGGTGAAACTGCTGGACCTCTTCTGCATGTCCATCAGCGAGACCTTTACCAATCAGCAGTGATGTTCTTTGGTGGTCTAGCGATTGCTATTTTGGGTGTTTGGGGCATCTCAGAAGTAATCAATAATCCCGGATTAGTGAACAACTTACTCCAAGGTCTATTAGCCCGAATCGGTTCGCCTGATGGCTTGGAAGGAGTACTCCCACCAATGGGTAATTTCTTGGATCGGTCTAATCCATGGGGCTGGTTTGTCATTTTCGCTGAACACAACGCAGTCAGAGTCCTTCTGATGATGGTCATCGGGCCAATATTTTGGTCTGCAGCTCTCTGGTTAACAGGAGTCAGGAAAACCGAGAGTGAACAACGGATTGGCACATGGAGTATAGCTGCAGTCTTTGTTGGTGCCGCACTATCATATATTTGGGCAGCTCGTGATGCGCAATTAGGATTGTTTTATGTGTTAGATCCTCGATGGGGTCTTGCGGCACAGCTTGGACTTAGAGCACTAGTTGTATTTGGTGGATTGTTCCTCTTTATAGGATTAGTAGCACTTGTTCGAAGACGTGGTGGTAGAGGTATCGGATCATTATGGTTCCCACTTTTCATTTTCATCTTTGCCGCTGAATACTTCGTCTACGACGACCAGTTCACAATAATTGCGTTAGTCTTTCTACCGCTTCTGTTAGCAGGCGGTTACAAGTTGATTGGTCGAGGATCAGGTGAGGACTTTATCATAACATACATCAAGTTCAGTCTCATGTCTTTGGCGATTGCTGAAGTCTTATCGACTGCACTGACCTTGGGTGGAATCGCAATCATTGAGATTCAGTTCTTTGGTAACAGTCCATTACAGTTCCTTGCAAGAATTCTCCCGCATGCTATTGTGGAGATTCCAACATTCTTAGTTGCTGCAGGTGCTGCAATTAGGATATCTAAGAATCTATGGCCTCTAATTGAGTCTGAGGATTGGGAGTCGATTCCATCTAAAACTCGCGCGCTCCTTGCAGACGAACGCACATGGAGGACCTACCTCTTGATTGTGTTCTTCCTAGTGATTGCTGCTTTGGTAGAAGCATTTGTAACTCCAATCATCTTCTGGATGGTTTCAGGTCTATAGAACTATAGGAGTGGTCATTCCACTCCTCTTTCTCTCTTTTTTTAGTATTCAATCTATTCAACTTAATCTTATATTATATCGCCGATAAAACTTACAAAAGCGCCGCTGTTAGTGGTTTGACTGGTAAGAATTACAAACCGGATGTAATTCTTTCCATGTTTCTTTGGCAGAACTAGGTTCTGTTAATTCTGATGCAGCTGCTGGCGCACTAAGTAGAATTACCTTGAGGTGTACACGACGAAGCTCATATCAAAAGCATTCTCTCTTGTTGCACTAGTTCTTTTTTCCTTATCACTTTTCATGACTCCACCTGTTGCAGATTTCTCAACTGAGGAGTCAATCACTAATCCTATTTCTTATTCAATGTATAATCCGAACACTATCGCGGATTATCCAGATAACTACACACGAGTCGATTGGGATCTAGGAACACTTAATGAAGAGAATAATCATACTTGGGGTTCGAATTATTACCGATTCGGACCAACTATCAACTGGCATACAAGGAACACGACTGATTCCAGTCTTATCGGTTGGGCTGATGAAATCGCTATCGATGAATATGTTGACTTTATAGTTGAGATTCCTTACAGTGCTCTATATGGTCAGACCCCGTCTGGAGTATATCTAATGGGCCAATATTTCAACATGTCAGCATTAGCAAACTCTGAAGGCGAATTTCGCATGTCTGGTAACTCGCCTATCTTTTGGATGGTTTACTATGATATTACCGGAGATAGATGGTTACAGTATAGCACTACAAACGCTACATGGCCTGAAGGGCCTCCGAGTGGTCTTGATGAGAACTTTACAATAGCAGATGTTTTTGGAGCAGAGGTTGATTCATTTGCAGAAGTTGACTTTGGCTCTACATCATACACCGCAAGATCTGAAGCTTATTGGGCTAGAATTAGAATAAAATTCAATTCAACAATAATTGGCGGATTCTATACAGTTTCATGCGGTGTCCAAGACGCTCAGTTCAATTCACTCGCTGAGAGTAGATTTGAAGAGTTCAAGAGTGGTCGAATCATCGGAGTTTCCTTTGATTTCTTGGTGAATCAAGCAGTAGGTGGCTATTACGAGTGGGAGCGAATATCCGATGATGGAAGTACACTTCACTCAGCAACTCGTGGAGTAGACTTTAACATGACAGCCACAATTACAAATGGAACTGAGCTGGCCAATGTAACTATTCTGATGGATATCCCTAATCAGATTCTCACAAAGAATTGGATGTACGGGCCATATTCTGTAACTCAAGAAGTGACTGGCGTCTGGGAATATGACGATGTCACTGAAACCTACTGGTGGAATGCTGGGAAGACTGTCAACTGGACTGTCTACAAAGAAGGATTCCATTATGAAGACGGATATACCTATCTAGACACAAGCAAAGCATACAACTATTGGGATGGAGGCGGAATCTCTACAAAATGGGCTTGGGGTCAAGCAGCTTTTGTCTACGACTTTGAAACTGACACCTTCACCAATATGCTTGCATATCATTACAATAACATGACTTGGATTAACGATGAATATGGTGGATACTGGCAAGAAGTGCGCTGGCTTGAATACGAGCCTTGGCCAATGGATGGACGATATCCACTGCCATACATCGTAAACGAGCTGATGAGTGGTTCATATTGGGATAATGGTAAGTTGATAGTGACTTTCCGGGGTCATATCAGTAACGAGGTACTTCCAACAAGTGGAGGGACTGATAATAATAGGCCACTTCAAGTCAATGAAATGATTACGGATATCTTTGGTCGTAATCTCGCACCTGCTGTCCATCTACCGATATCTCCTCCTGAACTGGCATTGGAATATGAAATGACACGCGAACTAGCTGTTGAATCACCAATATCAATTGTGACTTTAACTCATGGTGGCGAACCATATGAACCAGACTGGATGTTCCAGACTGATGTCGCTGAGCCTTTCACTGTAAAATCCTGGCTACAAGGTGGTGCTGATTACATCGAAGATATCGATGGTGTCGGCTTTTTCATGAACGCATATGATGAGAATTGGGGTTTTGATGGAACGAATGATTGGAATCAACTATCTGATATTGAGATTC
>JBHLRT010000060.1:0-7777 GCA_048882305.1 Candidatus Thorarchaeota archaeon | reverse complement strand
GCCTCAGAAACAAGAGACCCATCAATCGAGTCTTCAAGATACACTATGACCTCCGCAATTGCTCCGTAGGATACAGTGAACACGTAACTGCTTTCCGGAATGATTTCCATTGGCCTTGGTAAAAGTCTGAAAACCAATTGATATGAAGTATCGATGTAGTTTGGCGCACTCCCATCAATTCTAACGATTATTGTATCAGAAATTGTACCCATACTTGTATCAAGAATTGCTTCATAGACCCCGGGAACGCCCGAAGGTAAGAATGTTCCACTTCCACCAATCCAGTCGTATGTGATTGTCGCAATTGAAACTGTCTGATTCCTAAGAGTATCATTGACTGATGCGAAAATTGTGAGTGGCTCACCCCAATAGATTTCGCTGGTGGGTCTTGGTCCTGTCCATGTTACTATTAGTTCAGCTGGCACGACAAGAAGGTTAATCTCTAAAGTCAGAGGTGCGATTGAGTAGTGATACAGATTTGCTTGTACTGTTAGACTCTGCGAACCATAATTCAGATTATCAGTCTGAAGTGTTACGTTATAGCTACCATTTCCAAGATCAACATACGATGATGTATCTCCCCAAAACAAGCTTAACATTGCTCCTGGAAGAGGATTATCATTGGCATCATAGTCAACGAGATTTATTATGACTGTTGCATCATAGCCTGCATAATTGGTAGGTGAAATGATCGCAGAGAGACCTGCAACCCTTGCCCGTAATCCGAAAACAACAGATGTCTGAGCTGTTTGATATGGTGTTCTGTTGATCATCACTTGTACGGATTGTAAACCAACGGCTAAGGAATCTACCAAGCTTAAAGTGATATTGTACTGTCCTCCACCTAATACTTGAACTGACCACGATGATGGTTCCAGTCCTGTTGATTCATAATATACAGAAACCTGTCCTTCTGCGCTATCTATCGGGACACCATGATCGGTATCCATAAACTGAATTACAAATGATACGTCCTCGTAGAATGCGACAACTGAGGGTGAAGGCAAATCACTGGACACTGCGGTCTGAATCTCACGAATGCTCCCCTGCACTTGTGGCGCAAAGACATTTCCATAGTATGGACTATCCAATGGATTCCATTGGATTTCAATTTGGAAAGTAAACCATCCAAGGATTCCCAGTGATGATGTATTGACAAGAATTCTGTATTGTCCCGAATCAATCCCCGTCCCAATTTGAATCCAAAAGTCTACACCTTCAATTAACCCTGGGGCTTCTATACAATCAAAAGCTATGGTTGCTCCTTCTATTGCTACGCCAGTTCGCTGGTCAGTATAAATCAGGCTTATGTTCATTATATCTCCAAAAGGTGTCTCCTCAACGGGACTTAGCTCAATGTTACCGACTCTACCCACAGTGTCAATATAGATTGAGGTTGCCTTGCTCTTGTAGTATGGTGCACCAGCTGTCCACACAACCTGAATTGTAATGTTCCAATTGTTCGCCAGATTTGCACTGATTACTGTGGAATTAATTTGAAGTCTAACTATGGTGCCAATCTGCTGAATCGTGTACTCACCATAAGCAAGAGGTGTGGTCTCGCTGTAAATCGTTACATCAGATAGAGCCACATCAATTCTCTCACCTGTTGAGATATCAACATAGGCGAAATCTACAGTGATGTTATCAAGGTACCATGTTTGACCTGGTGGGAACACAATCTCCACATTAGTCGGCCGTTCAGTGATTGGAATAACTATTTCCCGCTGTGTGTTTCCGTAATACGGAGGTCCTGCGGACCAATTAGCTACAACTCGAATCGTTTTTAATTCTGGTGGTCCTAGAACCAATGTATCTATCGAAATCGTGTATTGCCCAGGACTCACCTCGCTAATTTCATAGTCTAGTGACGGTTGAAGAAGTGTTAATCCGAAGTAGAGGTAAATTGATCCACCGCTAATTCCTGAAGATGACAATGTGTCCTTATAGAGAATTGTGAAGTTCGCGTAATCCTGATATAGTGTTCGAGATGGTGCTGAAATCAGGTTTAAGCTTGTATCTCGCTCACGTATCTCGAACTGGATTAAAATGTCATTCCACTGATAAAATGGCGTTTCATATTGGGAGCTGAAATTCAACCAAAGATTGTAAATCTTACCTATCTCTAGTGCTTGATTCGAGGTTTCAACTGTAATCAGGTAGCTTTGGAATGCAGATCGCCAAGTACAGGTAAATAGCCAATTAGACACATTTAGTATCTCTAGATGCGTCAAGACCCCAGTATCGTTTCCTATCGCCAAGAGAGTTTCAAGATCCTGATAATGTAGAACTATATTGAACGAACTGCCATAAGGTATGGTGCCGACAGGTTCTGACGTCAGTAATGTTTCTCGAAGATTGATATCGAGGCTTTTCGATGCATATCTGGACTGATAATAGAACTGAACGGAAGAGGCTTCTACTCTGAGTGAATATAGTCCTGGTTGACTGAAGAATGATGTATTCAGGTTTATTCTATACTCTCCAGAACCTAGATTCAAAATCTGAACATAGCCCGCAGGAACCAGTGTTATACCATAATATATCTCAATCACAGTTCCATATACAGCTTTGGAGGTTGAACCAGCAATATCTGCATATACTACGGTGAAGGTAGCAATGTTTCCATAAGGCGTTACAGGAGGTGTGGGATAAGTCAATATAGTCTGACGTTCCACCAGCGTTAAACCTATGATATGTCCAGTGACATTTGAATAGAATGGTAGTCCACTCCAAGTAAGATTCAGGACGAATTGTCTTTCTCCTAGGGGCGCACCTAGCTGACTCGTATTGAATGAAACAGTGTATAAATTCTGAAATCCATCATAGGTCAACGAAAACTCAGCTATGTCCAGTAGCAATGCCATCGTTGTGGGATTATAGGGGATGGGACTAGAGGAACCTCCTGTTGTATCTTCATAGGTAAATGAGAATGTGGCGTTTTCGCCAAATGGGACACTGGTTGGTGGAATTACTGAGAATGATGCAGTCCTCGGAAGCACTTTCACAGAAATCAAATCAGTTCTATTTGTGTAAAATGGAACTACACCAGCAGACCAATTAATGAACACACTCATTGAATAGATGCCTGTCCCACCAATTATCGAATTGTTAAATCCGATTGAATACTCTCCTTTCCTGTTGATGCTGTCTATTTCCCAAATATCCACCTGTGATAGGTCTACTTGGACACCAACAAATTCAACACTAATGAAAACGTTGGATGTATCGTTCGTTATACCTCCTGTCAATGAACTTGAATATAGGAAGGTATAGGTCATGTAATCAAGACAAGGTGAAGGCAAAGATGCCTCAATCAATGCAAGTTCCGTTTCTGCTCCTACAATCTCCACTGTAATTGAAAGATATTTGTTCTCATACTTTTGAATACTCCCAGTCCAGTTGAAGTAGATAACAAGTTGCTGAACACCAATACCTCCAAACTGAGCAGCATCGATTGATATGATATAGAACCCATCTCCATTTACGGTGTCGTTACTCCAACTAATTAGTAACTGGTGAGTTGTGTTCCAAACAGTACAGAGAACATCAGAAGATGCAATCCCTTGAAGATGGTCACGATCTCCATAATAGACTGAAATATAGACAGTCCCATCAGATGTTGTGTCATCTACCGGTGATACCAGACGTAGATCCGTCCTTAATGTACGAATAGCAACTGTGACATTGAAAGTTGCTGCTTCATATTCAGCCCCAGCTGAAAAGTCAAAGACGAGTAAATAGGATGTTAAGGCATCACTCTCAAACGTGTTGATTGTAATACTGTATCGATTGCCCACCCAAACTATACTATAATGAACTGGGGTCCAATTACAGGAATGACTTAGAGTAAAGACTGGTAGGTTATGGTCCATGTCGACATAATCAACATAGAATGTCTGAGAGTCCCCGACAGGTAGTTCCAACGCACCAACAGTGGCTGTAGCATAGGTTCTGATTTGTCTTATCCGAATATCTATGGCGATAGTTTTGTTATCATAATTTAGTGCTGAAGCAGTGAAATTCACTGTATAAACTCCGATACTCCAAGAAGATGTGTCGATTGTAACTCTGTATCTGCCATCGCCTATTAGTTGTTGAACAAGTTTCCCAGCTCCAGTCACATCAATAGTAGCTGAGTCAATTCCCTGTCCTCTATCTATATCGACAAACTCTAGCGTGATAATAGCATTCGTACTGTAAGAAATTGTCAGAAGAGGATAATCAGGTGAACTCAGATCACATCGAGCTTGAGAGAACTGAAAACTAACGATAGGCGTCTGTGTATTGGAATAATTCTCTAAAACTCCAAATATGACAAATATACGTATCCCATAGGTGCTCTCTGTGAAGTAAGACTGATCTAGAGTTAGGATATAAACCCCAGCTCCTTGCGGTGAAAACGTCTTGATGTTGTAAAGTGTGCCATTCTTGTCCCTGATTGCGAAGTGACCCTGAAGCAGACCATTAACTGGCATATCATTAAAGACCGAATCTGACTCGTTGACTGTTACATAGGTGGTTATTTCGAAATCATCTCCGATTGGAAAGACATCAATATAGTTCCATGATATAGTCGTAGTCAATTTTCTGATATTCAGAAGTATTGCAGTTGAACCATCATAGAAATACCTTGGAGATGTAGATGCAAATACGGTGATGTCAATTGTGTATGTTCCTATCACCCAATCTTGTGATTCAATTAGGAATTGAAGAGAACCATAGCTTGCAGAACCTCCAGGCCATTCAACAAGCACACTAGACAGATTTCCGGTTATTACTGAATCTCCTGCATCACGATCAAGGACTGATAAATTGACAGTCACATTAGATCCCATTGCTATAGACCCGTCATAGGATGCCACAATCGTAGTTCTATGTGCTCTTACTGTAATTGCGACGGTGAGTTCGCTTAGTTCGTAATTCAGCTTAGTTATTGTGAAGTTGAACATGTAGATTCCAAGACTGTATGAATCAACATCGATCTGAATCGAGTATGTACCATCAGTAAGGTCGTCATACTGAAATATTCCATCACCGCTTAACATACCCCCTGAAATTCCAATGTCATCATGGTCTATATCAAGCCATCTTATTGTGACAGTTGCGTTTTGACTCCAAGGTACACTTATCGGATTAGTTCCAATCTGAATTAGATCAGTGTCAATCTTTCTATATTGTACAACAACTTCTACTGAGCTCTCAATGACGAAGTTTTGTGCTGGTAACGCATTGATTGTGTAGCAATAAGTTCCAACACTCAATCCTATAGAATCAATATTGACAAGATATGTTCCATTGCTGAAATCTGTAACCCCACTTATTGTGCCATTTGAAGTAAATGATGCTCCATTATAATATGATCCAGTAATAGCATCTTGGAGAATTACTCGTACGCCAAAGTCATCACCATATGGCGTGGAATCTGGAGTTTCATATGTTAGAATTGTATTGTGTGAGAGCTCTAAGTCAAAGAATGTTGATGCATCAGCAAGGTAGGGATGAATAGAAACAATACTGAGTCTCCAGTTCCCTGGTTGGCCAAGGTCAGAAGTGTTGAAAGTCTTCCCATATACTCCATTGCCATAGTCCTCAAACTGGACTTGCGTTTCTAGACCAGAAATACTCCAATTCATCGTGACAGTAGATCCAGCTACATTTTGAGCAGTTTCGGTATTCGTGAGTTGAACCTCGATCTCAAGAAGCTCTCCTGCTCTCCGGACTGAAATGCCATCTCCAACAGCATCAGTTGGTGATAGCAAATCTAGCGATGATGCATGTTTGACGGTGAAATTCCTGCTATACCTTCCAACGCGTTCTGGACTGGCGCTGGCTGTGTTATTAAAGTCGATAAGAACCTGCCATTGTCCATTTGGCCAAGCACTGGTTACGCTGATTCCAGTCCACTCAAACTGGCCGCTCCCATCCTGGGTAAGATCATCTGCGCTATAGAAGAGCTGTCCACTTGGGTCAATAATAGAGAGACGCATTGAAGAACCAGGAATCACAGTTGCAGATCCTCGGAATTTTGCAAGGTTTCCAATTTGAAGTACAACAGTATTTCCATATGATCCTGCATCCGCTCCACACTCAAGATTAGTGGCCTCATTCGTTGATGAGAATGAAAATGTCCATATTCCATATACATCAAGTACTGCCGAAGGTACCATAACCTGTGTGCTTGTAGTCGTTACGTAGAGGAGTCTGTTCTGACCAAGTGAATCAGCGACGCCTGTAAGGGTCCAATCGGAAGGTTTTGTCAATGTGAGATTCAGTTTGCTTACACCTGGTAAAGGACTCGCTAGAACATTAGCTTCCCAGGTCACCTCTGTTCCGTTAGCTACAGAGAATGTTGTTCCTGGTACTAGTTCTGTATCCAATGTTGTTTCTTGAGTGGTAACATTGAGAGTCATTCTGGGGAGTATCTCTACAATTGACTGGGAATCCGTGGTGAAAGAAAGCGATACTTCTGACCCATATTGGACTGTTTGTTCTGCGCTTACACTCAAAAAACTCGCGGGATCGTATTGATTTGCATACTCCGTCTGTATCCACGCGGCTGACTTGTAGCCTTTAATTGTTCGAAACTCATCTATTCCTCCAAGATGAACTTGGCCACCTCCGTCAATACCAAGTATGAACATATTTGTGTCGTAAAGCAATCTATCTCCCACTATCGTTCCCCCATCGGACCCTGAATCTATTAGTGAGCCGTCTGCAAAACTATAGGCTCTTAATATTCCATCTCCACTGCTCTCATATTTGTACACAACATAGTTCCAAGCTTGACGTTTAACATATACACCGGTATAGCTGGTGCCTGTGGTAGCAAAACGGATGTCAGGTTGGAATGTGGCATAGTCAGCTGGCCAACCTGTTGACTGTCTGAATGTTCTCACCAGATCAATACTTGTCCCTTTGCCAAAGATTCTAGGTTCTACATTTGTCCATTCAGCATCACTTGAATAATCAAAGTAAATCCAAAATGAGAACTGGAAATCTGTCCATCCATCAAAAATGCTCTCACCATCAATGAACGGAATATAGTTGCCCGCTAAGTCTTGGAAATATCTTGCGCCGCCTATCTGTGCATCTGACATGAACGTTGTTTGACCGGGCGTACCATCATGGTCGTTTTGACTTGAATCTTCTAGGAACATTCCACTACCTGTATCTTCTGAGAGATGCCAGACACTCTCGTAGTCATCCCAGACCTGATACGCATTTTCTTGACTGCTTGCTTCAAAAGCTCCATATAACATAGTAATTGCCGTGTCAACTGAGGCTGACAATAAGGGGACTTTCACCCAAGCTCTAAGGTGTGCATGAGTTGAATTGTAATTTGCGTCAAAGAGTTCTGTTTCATGATAAAGCGTTTCTGTACCACTTGTGAATCTAATGTCCGCACCGTCGAATCGGGCATCAGTTTTTAGATCTCTGTCGTAGATGTCTATAAGAACCGGAAAGTCCTGAAGATCTGCGTTTACCTTTGTATGATCAATAACTAGGTCTTTGCTGAACTTGAGTATTGAGATTGTATCTTCCGCTTTGGGTACGGCATAATCCACAAAAAGCCTAGAGAGGTCCTCACCATTATAGCTCGCAGTGCCTTTTATTTGAACATAGTTTTGGTAGTCACTTCCAAACATGTAATCAAGCATCAAGCAAATGTAATTTCCACTTGACCATCCAGGTCTTGAGATAACTTCTTGAACGAGTTGTGAGATATCTGGAGATCTATAGCGTGTATTCTGATTCCAAGGATCTAGTGTCCATT